>DATHIG010000677.1:0-2599 GCA_035490035.1 Actinomycetes bacterium | reverse complement strand
ATTAGACGTCGCCGACGACTCAGTGAATCAGGTGGGCTGCGCCTCGGGGGACACGACCGGTGGTGCCTCAGTCCGGTCGAAGGCGGCGGAGAACAGATAGCTGGTCGCAAGGCTGCGGTAGGGCCGCCATTTCTCGGCGATGTCGAGGACCTTTTGTTGGCTGGGGAGGTGGTCGAGTTGATAGGCGGCCCGGACTGCTTTACGGAGCGCAAGATCGCCCGGCAGCACGACGTCTTCTCGCTGTAGAGCGATGATGAGCGCGCCCTGCACGGTCCAGGGACCTATCCCGGGAATTGCGGTGAGCTCTGCCATGAGCTCATCGTCCGGCAAGCTGCTCAAAATGCTCGGGTCCAGCCGGCCGTCCGAGAGTCGCTCGGCGAGGTCACGGAGTGTGTTTATCTTCCGCCACGAGAGCCCGGCTTCGCGTAGCCTAACGGGATCTGTTGCCAGCAGCTGGGCGGGTGAGGGGAGATGGCCGTCGAAAAGGATCTCGATGCGAGCAAGGGTCCGGCGGGTCGCCCCGACTGAAAGCTGCTGGCCGGTGACCTGGAAGAGCAGGGCACCGTACAGATCCATTGGTGGCAGCTGAGCCATCCACGCCCGGGGGTCGAAGCCCGGCCGGTCGTCTACGAGCCGCGCCATCACAGGGTCGGCGTTGCGAAGGTAGGAACGCGCTTGCTGCAGCCATGCGGCGCGGCTCGCATCCTCGGTCACGGAGCCCGCTCCCTTCATCCGGCGGGTATACGTGTCACGATATTCACACTCGGGTCTGACAGTTGAGTGGATGTTGACCCGACCGTGACGGGTGTTCCTCACTTTGGCTCTGTCAGGGGGCAGAACACCGGCTCTTGATCAAGCCCGTGGCCGATCCGGTAGGTCGAGTTTCGCCTGAGCCCTCGCTGTCTTGACTGCCGCGGTGAGGGTGTCGATGTCGTATGCGCCGTATTGGCGGCGGCCGTTGATGAAGAAGGTCGGGGTGCCCGAAACTCCGCTGGAGCCGGCCGAGTCGATGTCATCTGCGATGCGGTCGGCGCCGACGTGGCGCCGTAGATCCTCGCGGAACCGGTCGACATCCAGCCCGAGGTCGGCGGCGTAGCGCACCAAGTGGACCGGCCGCAACTCCTGTTGGTGCTCCAGCAGCAGGTCGTGCATAGGCCAGAACGCGCCTTGCCGGTCAGCTGCTTCGGCAGCCTCGGCGCTCAACGCTGCGTTCGGGTGCACATCGGTCAGCGGCAGGTGTCGCCACACGTAGCGGAGGTCGCCGAAGTTGGAGAGCAGAGCGCGTACGACGGGCTCGGCCTGGCCGCAGTAGGGGCACTCAAAGTCGCCGTATTCCACAAGGGTCACTTTCGATTCTGCGGGGCCGCGGATGTGGTCTCGGTCCGGGTTGACCGGCACGGCGAGGTCTATCAACGTCTCGGTCGTGCCCAGCAGCGCTCGGGTCCGCCGGGCCGGCGAGAGTCGAGCCGTCAACCCGAAGATCATCCAGGCGAGCAGGGAGGCGAACAGGGCCGCCGACAAGATGCCGAGCTTGGCTTCCTGCAGTTCCGGCCCGGAGAAGGCGAGGCTTGCGATCAGCAGCGAGACTGTGAATCCGATGCCGGCGATTGCGCCGGTCCCGGCGAGCGCCGCCCAGCCGATCGGGATCCGCAGCCGTCCCCGGGTTAGCCGGGTGACCAGCCAGGCGGTACCAACGATGCCGATTGGCTTGCCGAATACGTAGCCCGCGACGATGCCGAGGGTGATTGGGGAGGTGGCGGCTCGAGCCAGGAACTCTTCACTGATCTCGATGCCGGCGTTGGCCAGCGCGAAGATCGGAACGATCACGTAGCTCGTCCATGGGTGGTAGATCCGTTGCAGCCGCTCGTTTGGCGACAGCGACTGGGCCAGCCCGACCCGCGCCGACTCGGCGAGCTGTGGGGTGGGCTGCTCGCGAAAGAGCCGGAACAGGTCGGTGGCGCGCTCGAGGTCACCGCGCTTGGGTGCGTACGCCGAGGTGAGGAGCCCGAGCACAAGACCTATCACCACCGGCTCGATCCCGGAGGCCTCCAGGGCGACCCATGCTGCGGCGCCGAACAGGAAGTAGAGCAGCCCGTAGCGGATACGCGCCATGCGGAGCAGCAGTATTCCGCCCAGGATGCCGAGCGCCAGTAGCAGGGGACCGAGCGCAACCGGGCCGCTGTAGACAGTCGCGATCACCAGTAGGGCCACGAGATCGTCCACCACGACCACGGTCAGCAGGAAGATCCGGACCCGATCGGGTAGTCCACGCGCCACCAGCGCTAGCAACCCGAGGGCGAAGGCGGTGTCGGTGGACATCGTCGCCCCCCAGCCGGCCGCCGAAGCCCGGCCGGCGTTCAGGGCCAGGAAGATGACGACCGGCACGGCCATGCCCCCTATGCCCGCCAGCACCGGGAGCGCGGCCCGGCGTCGCTGTCGCAGCTCGCCAAGGTCGAACTCCCGGCGTGCCTCCAGCCCGACCACGAAAAAGAAGAAGGTCATCAAGCCGCTGTTGACCCACTCGCGCAGGGTCAAAGTGAGGCCAGCGTCTCCGACCCGGATCGTCAGCGGGATCTCCCATGCCGAGGTGTAGGCCTCG
>DATHIG010000676.1:0-3431 GCA_035490035.1 Actinomycetes bacterium | reverse complement strand
AGGATCTGCCCGCTGACGCCCAGGAAGTGTCGTTGCAGGGTGTCGGGGGTGGCGGTGTGGTAGCCGGGCAGCCGGCGGCGCAGGGCTGCGCAGGCGGCGCTGGCCAAGACGGACAGGGCGACGTCGAGGTCGACGTTCAGCGGCACTGCTGAGGACAGGGCGTCGAGGTGGAAGCTGCGGATCGCCTCGGCCAGGCGTTGCTCGATGGTCATCCGCCGGGCGTAGCGTTCGATGAGCTGCTTGGTGGGGGTGGTGTGGTCATTGGTGATGATCACGGTTGGGGTGTCATGGCCGAGCCCGGTGACGATGAGCTGGCGGACGGTGCCCGGGTAGTCGGTCAGCTTGACCTGGTGTTCTTCACAGACCTTGGGTTTGCGGTGCTTGGCGTCGCGGTCCAGGGTGACCGTCTTCCAGGCGGTGGCGGGCAGGTTGTTGATGTGGCGCACCAGGGAGGGCGAGCGCATGCGTAGCGTCAAGAACTTGACGCCGCGCTGGTCGAGTTCGCCGAGCACGGCGTGGGTGGTGACCTTCTGGTCAAGCACGAGCATGGCCGGGTCAGTGCCCGATAGTGCGCGCCAGTGGTCGCAGAAGGCGAGGACCTCGCGGTGTTGGGTGGCCTTGGCGAGGTCGGCGCCTGCGTAGACGAGGTTGTGGGTGCCGGAGTCTTGCGCGAAGAAGGTCAGCACGCTGCGGGTGCGCTGGGAGCGGCGCGGCACGTAGTGGCGTTCCATGACGGGGTCCTCGCCCCAGTGCATGACGGCGTGGAAGTCCAGGTCGAATACCTTGCCCTCGGCCAGGCCCGCGGTGAGCATCGCGGTGTCCAGGGCGGCCAGGAACGCTCGCTGGCGTGTGTGGTCGAGCCGGTAGGAGTACTCGGTCAGCGAACTCTTCTTTGGCAGGGTGGCCAGCCCGGCGAACAAGGCGGCACCCGGGTCGGCGGCCAGGTCCTCGACGTGGGAGATCCGCCGAGTGGCGGTGAGCTTGAGCGCCAGGAGCGCAAGGATTGAGCTGAGCGCGGGGATCTCGCGGGTGCCGGGGTAGCCGGCCTTGCGCACCAGGCCGGGCAGGTCCAGAGCGAGCAGGTCGGGCACGGCCAGCAGCAGCCCGGCCAGTCGGGTCGGGCTGACCGCCGAAAGCTGGGCGAAGTCGAGCACCTTGGCTCGTGGCAGCTGCTCACGCCGGACCGGTCCACGCTGGTGCTCGGGCCGTCGCCAGATGCGGGGCAGTCCCTCTTCGGCGATGATCTCTGACACGCCGGTGCGGTTCAGCGGGGTGCCCTCGGCGGCCAGCGCTGCCGAGATCTCATCAATCGAGTGCCCGGCCAGCCGCAGCTCGATCACCCTTGCCTGGGCGGCGTCCTTGGCGGGCGCCCGCTTGGGCCCCGGCCGCCGTTGGGGGAACAGGTCCAGCTTGCCCGCACGGAAGTCGCGGACCAGCGACTGCAACCCGGCCGGGGTGTAGTCGAAGCGCGCTGCCACCTGCTCGGCCGGCAGCCCGTCGGCCAGGTAGGCACGCAGCGCCTCATAGCGCCGCTGCGCCGGGCTGGCCGGCCGGAGGAAGAACTCCCCACCCCGCCGCGCGGACTTTCGGGGGGTAGTCGCTGATTGGTCGATACCTAGATCACATCAACTCTAGCGGGCTGCGGTCAAGCTCCCTGGGGCGAGGACACGTCGGAGTGGTGCATGATCGTGTGGTTCACCGCCGGGGCCAGTCCCAAGCTGTCCTGTCTTGCCGACAGCCGACGATCAAGGGTCCAGGCAGTCCATTCAGATACTCTTCGACCAGTCAGCGCCATCACCCCCGCCACCAGGGGTGGCATACCGGCATCTACCCGCACATTCCTACCCATGGCTGGGGTCGACAGCAACCGCATGGAAATCGGCGTTAGTCCCTGATCTCCCTGCGGGGAGGCCCGTTCCGGGCTGAAAATGGGGCGTGGTCGCCCGCTGACGTCGTCACTGCTTGGTCTGGTTGAGGCCGTGCGTTAGTCGGACGCTGGGAGCTGCGCTGTGGGCCCTTCAGTGTTGCTTCGAGCACGCGGATCAGATTCGCGCTGCCCTTGCGGCTCCCGCGGGCGCCACGAACGCTGTGACCGCCGGTGGTGAGGAGGAGGAGGCCGGGTGCTGGAGGAGACCCATGACCGCGAGGAGCTCATCGAGCGGGTCGCGGCGCTGGATATCGGCAAGGCGGAGCTGACCTGCTGTGTGCGGGTGCCAAGCCCCGACACCCCGGGCAGGCGGCTGCAGGAGATTCAGACCTACGCCACGATGACCCGGTCGCTGCTTGGCATGGCCGACCGGCTGCGGCAGCTGGGGGTGACCCGGGTGGTGATGGAGGCGACGGCGGATTACTGGCGGCCGGCGTTCTATCTGCTGGAAGCCCAAGGGTTTGAGTGCTGGCTGGTCAACGCGCGTGACGTCAAGCACCTGCCAGGCCGGCCCAAGACCGACCGGCTGGACGCGGTGTGGCTGTGCAAGGTCGCCGAGCGGCAGATGCTGCGCCCCAGCTTCGTGCCGCCACCGCCGATCCGCCGGCTGCGGGACCTCACCCGCTACCGGGTGGATCTGGTGGTCGCCCGCACCGCCGAGAAGCAGCGGGTGGAGAAGCTGTTGGAGGACGCCCAGATCAAGCTGAGCGTGGTCGCATCCGACATCTTCGGGGTCTCGGGCCGGGACATGCTGGCCGCGCTCATCGCGGGTGAGCGTGACCCCAAGGTGCTGGCGCAGCTGGCGCGGGGCCGCATGCGCGCCAAGCTCGGCGTGCTCCAGGAGGCCTTCACCGGCCACTTCAGCGACCATCACGGCTTCTTGCTGGCGACCATGCTCGGCCGCATCGACCAGGCGACAGCCGACATCGCCGCGGTGGAGGCCCACATCGAGACCGAGATCGCCCCTTTTCAGGCGGCGGTCGACCGGCTGGATGAGATCACCGGCGTCGGCCGGGCTGCCGCCCACGTGATCATCGCCGAGATCGGGGTGGACATGGGCCGCTTCCCGACCGCGGCGCACCTGGCCTCCTGGGCTCGGTTTGCGCCCGGGGTCAACCAGTCAGCCGGCAAGACCAAGGGCAAGGCCACCACCGGGCACGGCAACCCCTACCTGGCCCGGGTGCTGGGCGAGGCCGCCGTGGCCGCTGGCAGGACCGACACCTTCCTTGGGGAGCGCTACCGGCGCATCGCGCGGCGCCGCGGCAAGAAGAAGGCGATCGTCGCGGTGGGCCGGTCCATCCTGGTCATCGTCTGGCATCTGCTGGCCGACCCCGACGCCCGCTTCCACGACCTGGGCTCGGGCTTCTACGACACCCGCGTCAACGCCGACCGCGCCAAGCGCAACCACATCCGCCAGCTCGAGGCCCTCGGCTACAAGGTCACCCTCCAACCCGCCGCCTGACCGACACCGCCGCCAACCCGACCTCACCGAGATGACCCGGCT
>DATHIG010000675.1:0-2349 GCA_035490035.1 Actinomycetes bacterium | reverse complement strand
AGGACCATCGCGGGCAGGCCGACGAACAGGACGGTCACGACCGACAGCAGCGAGAGCAGGAAGCCGGCGAACACCAGCGTTCCCCCGCGGTCGCGGTCGGTGAGGCCACCGGCGAGGTCGGCGGCCTCATCGGCGACCGGTTCGTGCTCGCTCGCCCGCCAGCGCCGGTACCACCACGTGGCGCAGCCGAGGGCGGCAGCGGCCGCGGCGGCGGTCGCGGCGAGGGTGACCGCCTTTGGAACCGGTGGGTCGAACAGCGTCAGCCCGGGGCCGTCGCCGCTGCAGCCGGCCTCGGTGACCAGGTACACGACCAGGAAGTGGACCGACCAGATGACCGGCCCGGACACGAACATGAACAACGCCCACCGGGCCCGCCGGTCACCGGAGACGTCCACCGCGAAGGGCGTCCCCTCCCCGGCCGTCCTGGACCCGTCCAGAGGCGAGGGCTCGTCGGGGGGGACGTCCCGGACGCTCATGTGAGCCGCGGTCCCAGGTACAGGGTGGCGAAGCCGACCACCCAGATGACCACCATCGCGGCCCAGAACCTGGTGATGTTGGCCACGTTGGCGTGACGGCGGGCCGTGTAGTGGCCACCGATCGCCCAGTACAGCGTCAGCGCCACCACGATGAGCGCGGCCGCCGCGACCATGACGACGAACCCGGCCAGGAGGAAGAAGATCGACCCGTAGGCGTGGTCGGTCCATCCGAAGCCCAGCCGGGCGATGTCGCTGAGCTGGACGACCGCGCCGCCGCCAGCCAGGGCGAGCGCGGCGGCCAGCGCGGCGATGAAGCCGCGCTGGTCGGCGGCCCGCACCCGCCGCAGCGCCGCCCGGACCGCGACGCCGCTGGCCACCACCAGCGCGGCGGCCAGGATGCCCCGGCCGACGCCGGGCCCGGCGATGCCGGGGGGCGGCCACTGGGGGTTCTCCAGCCGCAGGTAGAAGTAGCTGAGTAGGAGGCCCGCGAAGGCGATGGCGACGACCAGGATCACCAGCGCCGTCCCCCAGGCGGCGACGATGACGCTGCCGCCGGCGTTGACCGGGACCTGGTGCTCGGCCTCGAAGGCATCCTCCTCCTCGACGGTCATCGGCGCTTCCTGGGGCCAGTTCCAGGCGATCACGGCAGCGGTGACGATGACCGCGCCGACGGCGAGGCCCCAACGGAGCTTGGCCAGCTCGGCGGCGAAGATGAGCACGAGCCCGCACCCGGCCACCAGCGGCCAGATCGACGGGTTGGCGACCCGGAACACCTCCTGGGGCCGCGCGTCGGCGGTGCCGACGATCACCGCGGCCCGCCAGCGCAGCGGCCACCGTGACAGGCCGTGGACGAAGCGCTCCAGGCGCTCGTCGCCCCGGTGGAGCTCGTCCTGGTCCCACAGCGGATGGCGGCTGCGCACGATCGGCAGGATCGACCAGCCGTGCTCGGCCGGCGGCGAGGGCACCGCCCACTCCAGGGTGTCGCCGCCCCAGGGGTTGTTGCCCGCCGGCTCGCCCCGCCGGTAGCTGCGGGCCACGTTCAAGATGAACACGGCGATTCCCAGGAGGATGACCAGCACCCCGATGCTGGAGAGCAGGTTGTAGGGCTCCCAGCCCAGCCCGGCCTCGTAGGTGTAGACCCGCCGCGGCATCCCCATCAGCCCGACGATGTGCATCGGGAAGAAGGCCAGGTTGGTCCCGATGAACAGCAGCCAGAAGTTCCACCTGCCCAGGCGCTCGTCCAGCATCCGGCCGGTGAACTTGGGGAACCAGTAGTAGACGCCGGCGAAGATCGGGAACGCGACCCCGCCGATCAGCACGTAGTGCAGGTGGCCGACCACGAAGTAGGAGTCGTGGGCCTGCTGGTCGAAGGGTGGGGCTGCGACCATCACCCCGGTGATGCCGCCGATGACGAAGATGACCAGGAACCCGACGACGAACAGGAACGGCGTCTTCCACACCGGCCGGCCCGCCCAGATGGTGGCCAGCCAGGAGACGAACTGGACCCCAGCCGGGATGGCGATGGCCATGCTGGCGGCGGCGAAGAAGCTCAACACCAGCGTCGGCAGCCCCACAGCGAACATGTGGTGGGCCCACAGGCTGAACGACAGGAACCCGATGGCGACCAGGGAGCCGACCAGCCAGGTGTAGCCGACGATCCGGTGCCGCGCGAAGGTGGCCACGATCATCGAGACCACCCCGGTTGCGGGCACAAACTGGATGTAGACCTCCGGGTGGCCGAAGATCCAGAACAGGTGCTGCCACAACAGCGAGCTGCCGCCCTGCCCGGGGTCGAAGAACTGGGTGCCGAACCCTCGGTCGAGCTCCAGCAGCAGGCTGGCGATGATGAGCGGTGTGAAGGCAAACAGGATCA
>DATHIG010000674.1:0-2106 GCA_035490035.1 Actinomycetes bacterium | reverse complement strand
GCAGTGACCCGTAAGCCGGCTCGTACCGTGATCGATCCTCCGATATATCGCAGGCGAATGGCGCGGCGGCGCCAGGCAAGCGGGACGACCTTCTGCCTAAGCAAAACGACGGAGCCTAGCTGACGGCATAGGGCTAGCAGGTAGTTGGGTGTTCCGGCTGCCGGGAGATAGGAACGGGCGCTAGCCGCGATGGCCGCAAGCGCTGGTCCGGAGACCATGTGGCGGCAGAGACCAACCCGACCCAAGCGGTGCGCGGTGTCGACCGTTCCGGCCTTGTCGTTCGTTCCGATGGGCCTCGGCTGCTTCGGGCTCGGTACCTGAACGGAGGTCCCACCATGTACATCCCCGTCCCATGGATTGGCCTGGCCGCCATCGCCGCGATGTTCCTGCTGCCGTGGCTGGACGCCCGCGGCCTGCTCGATGGGCCCCGCACCATCCGCCACCGGCCCCGCCGCCAGCTGTGCGCCGACTGCCAGGCGCCGTGGACCAGCGACCACCAGTGCGCCGGCTGGCCGGAGGCTGCCGCCGGCGAGCCGGTGGTCCCCCTGCGGCCGGAGCCGCCGTCCGCGCCCCCGCGGCTGCGCGTCCGGCTCAACCGCACCGACCAGCCCGCCCTGCCGCGCAGGCGACGGTCGTAAGCCGAACGTCACCGCGCGGGATCGTCACCCGGCGCCTTCGCGCGGCTACCCGGAGGCTGCGCTGGGGTCTGGTGGCCGGCTAGGTCGTTGCGGGCCAGCCTGGTGAGGGTGCTCTTCAGGGGACGAGGACGAGTTTTCCGCGGACGTGGCCGGACTGGCTTTTGCGGTAGGCCTCGGCGGCGCGGTCGAACGGGAAGGTCTGGATCTTGATCACCAGCTTGTTGTTGGCCAGCAGCTCGGCGACCTGGGCCAGGGCCTGCACGGGGTGGCTGTCGGCGCCGCCACCGGTGACGCGGGCTCCGGCCTGGCCGGCGGCGTAGTTGGCGATGGTCACCACCTGGGACGGCTCGGGTGCCAAGCTGATCAGGTCCCCGACCGGGGACTTGCCCGCGACGTCCAAGACCGCGTCGACCGGCCCGCCGGCAGCGGCCCGGACCCGCTCGGCCAGGCCCTGGCCATACCGCACCGGGATGGCACCGATCTCCCGCAGGTAGTCCTGGTTGGCCTGGCTGGCCGAGGCGATCACTCTGGCGCCTCGGGCCAGCGCCATCTGCACGGTGGCCGCGCCCACACCACCGGCACCGCCGTCGACAAAGAGGGTGTTGCCGGCGTTGACCTCCAGCAGACGAAGCCCGCGTTCGGCGGTCTCACCGGCCACACCCGCCGCCGCGGCCACCGCCCAGTCGATCGAGGGCGGCTTGGCCGCCCAGGAGTCCAGCACGGCATACTCGGCCTGGGTGTTGTGGCCACGGCCGAACACCTCATCACCCACCGCGACGCCGCTGACCCCGTCGCCGACCTCGTCGACCACGCCGGCGGCGTCATAGCCGAGGTACCCGGTGCCGACCATCGGCCTGCCACCCGACAGTGCGCCGGAGCTGGTCTTCCAGTCGATCGGGTTCACACTGGCCGCACGCACCACGATCCGGATCTGCCCAGGGCCCGGGTGGGGATCAGGCGCCTGAGCCCACTCCAGGACCTCCGGGCCCCCGTAGGTCCTGAACTGCAACGCTCGCATCCACCACTCCTCCCACACCGGCGGTCAGCCACCGCTCCTCGGATTCAACAGCACCAGCCAGCGAGCCAAATGAGCCGACCCAGGGCAGTTCGTTCCCCCGATGATGCCACGCTGCTGGGAAGCTGGAGTCCAGCTGCCAGGCCGGGGCCGTGGTCGTGCAGCCTAGTAGGTCGTGGACGCCTTGCGCCACTTCATCGTGCTGGCAGGCCCCGCGGCCGCTGCGCATCGACCCGGCTCCGAGACTGCCTGGGCCGCACCACTGGCTTCGCGAGCCGCATCCAGGCACAGCCTGGCACCACGCTTCGCTCCTCCGGCAGCTCCCAGCGAGGACCACCAGCAAGCCCCCCGGCCAGGAAAGGCAACGCTGTCAGCTCAGAGCTCGCTCAGGTTGACCCGAACCTGCGCCGGGCCATGGACCAACCATGCTGTCGCTATGGCTGCGACCGCCCA
>DATHIG010000673.1:0-4421 GCA_035490035.1 Actinomycetes bacterium | reverse complement strand
TGAGCTACTTCGCGGCGACCGAAGGGGGAACCGTTGAGCGAGCTGGCCCACCGCCGTCCGCAGAGCGTGGCCGAGGCCCAGACCGTCGACTACACCAAGGCGCTCAACTACCTCGGCCTGAGCCCCGGCCAGCCCGCCGCCCAGGCCCTCATCCTGGTCTGCCAGCGGTACGACCTGGACCCGCTGCTGGGCCATATCTCGCTGTACGACGGCAAGCCCTACGTCCACTACGCCGGCTACCTCCACATCGGCAACTCCAGGCCACAATACGAGGGCGCCGAATGCGTCCGCGAATGGGAAACAGAAACCCACTTCTGGGCCACGGTTCGGGTGCACCGATCCGACCGTAAGTTCTACTTCGAGCGCACCGGCAAGTCGAAGAAAGTCAAGCCGCGAAAGAACGGCCAGGGCACCTACGTCGACGAGGACGCCGACGCCAAGGCGTTCGCCCAGGCGCACCGGCGCGCGCTGCGGATGGCCTTCAACGTGGACGCGCCCGAACCGGCCGAGGACCACGGCGAGAGCCCGGCGCCCGAGCCGGTCATCGAGGTCGCCCGCATGGTCGACGGCCAGGTCGGCGAACAGATGTCCGGGGCGGGTGGAGACACGCCGGCGGCTGAGGCCGGTTCTCAGCGGCCCGCCTCGGACCAAACGTCGCCGCCGGCGAGGTCGGGGAAGCCTGCCGGCGGCGACCTCACGTCGGCGGCTGCGCCCCACCAGGGGGATGAACCCGCAGCCGCCACCACGACCCAAGGAGGCGATGCCGTAGCACAAGCCACCGACGGGGAGGGGCCGGAGGAGCAATGGGGAGTGCCGTCGGCCGCGAACCCGGCGGCGCCTAGCGTTCTAGCCGGCCCCACCCCACCCATCGAGCAGGCCAGCCCCGTCATCGCCTGGTGCACCGCCCACCGTGTCCAGTTCGGCATCGCCCGGCTGTACCTGGCCCGCCAGCACCCCACCGACTTCGGCACCCAGGCCGGGCTGCGGCCGTTGCGGTCCGTCAACGACCTCATGGCGCTGCGCGGCGAGGACGCTGATCGGGCCATCGCCTACCTGGTCGCCCAGTTCACCGACACCAACGACCAGGCCCAGGAAGGGGGTCCATGACCTGGGTCAAGATCGACGAGGTGTTCCCGCGCCACCCCAAGGTGGCCCAGGTCGGCCTGTTCGGGATCGCCCTGCAGGTGGCCGCGCTCTGCTACTCCAACCACTACCTAACCGACGGATTCATCCCCTACGGCGCCGTCCGAACACTGCTCGACTTCGACCGCATCGGCGAAAACATCGGCGAGGAGGCTGACTTTTGGGTCGAGGTTGGCGCCTTCATCATCGCTGCACGGCTCGTCAAGGTCGGCATGTGGGAGGAAGTAGCTGGCGGGTTCCGTATCCACGACTACGCCGACTACCAGCCAACACGCGCCGAGGTGCTGGCCGAGCGGGAACGCAACAGCAAGGCGGGCAAGCTCAGTGCAGCGGCGCGTTCAGCGAGGCGTCAGCGGAGTGCTAGCAAGCCGTCAACACCACGCCAACGCAACGTCAACAGGGCGTCATCGGACCGTTCAACACAAGTGCAACCCGTATCCGTATCCGAAGACCCTATGGTGAAGGCTTCGGGTACGGATACCGCGGAGGGGGGTTCGGGGGGAGGCGCTGCCTCGCCGTCGTCAGCGATCGCAAGCGGCGACGCCGACTCGGCAGCGCAACCCCCAAACCCCAGCCTGGCCACCACCAACGCCCGGCCGTGCCGGCACCGCAACGACCCAGCCGAGTGCGCCATCTGCAGCGACGCCCCCGGCAGCCCACCACCCAAGGCGGCGCTGGACCAGGCGCTGGGCCGGGTCCACGCCGCCGCCGCCGACCCGGAGGCCTCGCCATGAGCGTCGCGCTGCGACCCCTGCCCGACTACCTGAACCCGCTGAAGCCCCGCGAGGTCGCCGCCGCCTACGGGGTCGACCGCCGCTGCGTCATCGACTGGCTGGGCCGGGGCCGGTTCCCCGGCGCGTTCCGGACCCCCGGCGGCCGCTGGCGCATCCCCCGCGCCGACGTCATCGAGATCGGCCGCGAGCTGGGGGTGTGGTCGTGAGCGAGGCACTCGTCCCGGCCGAGGGCTGGATCCCGGTGCCGTGTGACAGCTGCGGCGACCATGTCCGCGTCGATGGCGCCATCGACCAGATGGACCCGCGGCCAAAGGTCTACTGCGCCGCGTGCTTCCCGTTCCCGCTGCTGCCCGGCGACATGGCGCCAGAGGACTTCGCATGACCCCCGGCGACCTGCTGGCCGAGCAGTTCGACCACGCCACCACCGAGCCCCGGACCCCGGTGGTGCTGGCGCCGTGGACGACGGCCGAGCAGGCCCGTCACCGGGCCGACCTGTTCGCCGCGGTCGGCACCAGGGTCACGGTCCCGCCGCGGCCGCCACGACCGGCCAAGCCCGCCCCGCCACCGTCCATGGCGGTCCGCGAGGCGCTGGTGGACGGGCTGCCACCCGACGTCCGCGACCACGCCATCGTCATCCGGGCGGCCAGCCGATGAGTCGACCCCGGCTGCTGGACCTGTTCTGCGGGGCGGGTGGCGCGGCCATGGGCTACCACCTGGCCGGGTTCGACGTGGTGGGCGTGGACATCGCCCCGCAGCCGCACTACCCGTTCGAGTTCCATCAGGCCGACGCCAAGTGGTTCCCACTCGACGGGTTCGACGTCATCCACGCTAGCCCACCCTGTCAGCCATTCACCGCCTACCGCCGTCGTGGCGGTGGTGTCGGCGACCGCTATCCCGACCTGATCGCATGGGCATGGGCACGGCTCGACCAAGCCGGCGTGCCCTATGTGATCGAGAACGTCGAGGGCGCGCCGCTCCGCGACCCGGTGAAGCTCTGCGGTACAGGGTTCGCCCTCGACGTGCAACGACACCGCCTGTTCGAGGCCAGTTTCCCGCTGCTCGGCGTGCCCTGCGCCCACGGTCGCAACGCGCCCCGGTTCCCGCAGGCGACCAACCGAGCTAACAAGCGGCGGACGGTGGAGGTCGGCGTCTGGCGTATTCCGCTGCCAATCCAGCAGGCCGCCATGGGCATTGATTGGATGACGCTCGAGGAGCTCAGCCAGGCCATCCCCCCCGCCTACACCCGGTTCATCGGGGAACAGCTGCTCGACGCCATCGTCATCCAGGCGGCCGGGTCGTGACCCCGGCCGGCTACGTGAGCCTGTACTGCGCCATCGGTGCCGCCGTCGCCGCCACCATCAACTGGCGCTGCGCCCGCGACACCGGCCGCCCGCTGCGCGCCGTCGACCACCTGATCGGGATCGGCCTGGCCGTCATCTGGCCGCTGGTGGTGGGTGTGCTGGCCTGGCTTGCGGTCACCGACCGGGCCCTGGCGAGGCGGCCATGAGCCGCTGTGCTGCCGTGTACGTCGAACTCGGCGAGCGGCCCGAACTGGACCGGCTGCGGCGGTGCTCGCTCGAGCCCTGCTCGGATCATCCCGTGCAGCTGGACTGGATCCGCGGCGACCCCGACCGGCTGGCCGCCTACAACGCCCAGCTACGCCGCTACGACCTCGGCCAGCGGATCGGCACCCAAGCCGAGCAGGAGTCGCTGCTGTGAGCGGCCGCACGGACGTCCAGGAGCGCTGTGCCTGCGGTCGCCCGCTGCATTACGGCGACCCCGCCATCGAGCGTGCCGTCCGGGTGCTGATCGCCCGCCACGGCGAGCACATCCCGGTCACGACTCCCGAGGGGACGTGGGCGGTGCAGCGTCACTACATCGCCCTGCATGGGCTGAGCGCCGTCGACCTGCCCGGTCTCGTCTGCCCGCGGCTGTTCGTCTGCCCGCGCTGCGCCGCCACCAGCGCCTGGCCCGATGACGAGCGCGAGGGCTACTGCGGCGCCTGCCACGACTGGACGGGCGAGCCATGAGCGGCCGCGACGGTCCCACCTGGGGCGACGACATGGACGCCCGCGAGGAGGGGCGCCGGCAGGAGAGCTACATGGACGGGCTGTGGCTGACCCGCGGCGGCGGGTCGATGGGGTCGCCACCGTCCAAGGGCGGCGGCTGCGGCACCACCCTGCTGGCGCTGCTGGCCGGCCTGGCCGTGGTGGTGGCCTGGTGACCCGCCCCGACGCCTCCTGCCTGTGCGTCCAGCGTGGCATCTGGTCGGCGGTCTCGTGTGATGGCCCGAGCCGTACCCGGATGCTGGACGCCTTCCTGGAGGCCCACGCCGGACCCGGCCACCAGCTGCAATCGAAGCCGGTCGACTGGTACGGCAAGGAGGCTGCGCTGGGTCGGTTGTTGGCCCGGATGAGGATGGCCGCCGCTGACACGACAGCCGGCCTAGGGGCCGCGAAGGGGGCCGGCTGAGTGTCCCACCATGCCGAGGAACGGTTGATACCGTTCAACCAGCCGGGTCGTGCGCTTGTGCTCCAGGGGGAC
>DATHIG010000672.1:0-7521 GCA_035490035.1 Actinomycetes bacterium | reverse complement strand
CCGACCCCACCGGGCCCGGGCGCCGACCCGATCGACCGGCAGCAGGGGACTCTGACTGGGGCCTAGGCGCCGACGACCTGGTGGACGAGGGGTGGGGCGTGGGAGGGGTGGTCGCTCCAGCGCAGCGCGGCGCGCAGGCCGTCGGCGGCCGAGCGCGCCGATTCCTCGTCGCGGGCCAGGATGCGGCCGAGCGGCTGCCCGCCCTCGACCCGGTCGCCGAGCTTGGTCCAGAGCTCGACGGCTACGGCCGGGTCGATCTCGTCGTCCTTGCGCCGCCGGCCGGCGCCAAGGGCCGCCGCCACCCGGCCGACCGCCTCGGCGTCGACCGCCTCCAGCCAGCCGTCCCGCGGCGCCTCGACCTCATGGGTGAGCGGAGCCTGCGGCAGGAGCGACAGGTCGTCGGCGACCCGGGGGTCGCCCCCCTGGGCGGCAACGAAGTCGCGGAACCGCTCGAGCCCGTCGCCGCGTTCCAGGACCTGCTCGGCGTCGCGGCGGCCGGCGTCCGGGTCGGCCGCCTTGCCGGCGAGGGCGGCCAGGTGTCCGGTAAGGGTGAGGCAGAGGTCGAGGAAGCGCCCGGGCCGCTCCCCACGCAGCGCCTCGACCGCCTCGCGCACCTCGACGGCGTTGCCGATCAGCTCCCCGAGTGGCTGGTTCATGTCGGTCACCAGGGCGGCGGTGCTGCGGCCGGCCGCCTCGCCGAGGTCGACGCAGAGCCTGGCCAGCTCGACGGCCTCGGCGGTCTCGTGCATGAACGCACCCGAACCGGTCTTCACGTCGAGCAGGATGCAGGTGGCGCCGCCGGCCAGCTTCTTGCTCATCACGCTGGAGGCGATCAGGGCGATGTTGCCGACGGTGGCGGTCACGTCGCGAAGGGCATAGATCGACTTGTCGGCAGGAACCAGGTCGGCGGTCTGGGCGGCCACCGCCAGCCCGATCCGCTCGACCTGGTCCAGCAGCTCGTCGGTACCGAGGCCGACCCGGAAGCCGGGGATCGACTCGAGCTTGTCCAGTGTCCCGCCGGTATGACCCAGGCCGCGGCCGGAGAGCTTGATCACCTGCATGCCGAGGGCGGCGGCCAGGGGGCCGACCACCAGGGTGGTGCCGTCGGCGACGCCGCCGGTGGAATGCTTGTCGACCGTCGGCCCACGCAGCCGGCTCAGGTCGAGCCGGTCGCCCGAGGCGACCATGGCGTCGGTGAGGGCCTCGGTCTCTCCCCTCGAGAACCCGCGCAGGTACCCGGCCATCAGGAACGCGGACATCTGGTAGTCGGGAAGCTCCTCGCGAGCGTAGGCGAGCACGAACTCGCGCAGGTCGTCGGCGAGGATCTCCCCGCCGTCCCGCTTGCGGGCGATCACATCGACCGCCCGCAGGCCGCGACTCATCGAGAGGCCACCCCGCCCCAGCGGGAACGACCGGGCCGGTCCCGGGGACCCCAGCGCCGCTCCCGGGTGCCCCGGCGCTGTGGAGGTTCCACCGGCCCCGCCAGCCCAGCCCGGGACGACAGGCGGCTCCGGGTCATCGGGTGAGTCGCTTGACCAGGGCGGCTTCGGCGCCGTCACGTTCCAGCTCGGAGAGGACCTGGGCGAGCGCCTCGCGGACGATGCGACCCCGGTCGACCGCGACGCCGTGCTGGCGGCGCAGCAGCAGACGGGCGTTCTCGAGGTCCATCAGCTCGTCCGCGGTGCAGTAGTAGGTGACCTTCTCGTCGTGCCGCTGGCGGCCGCTCGGCACCCGCTCGGTCGCCTGCCGGTCGTCCCGCTGGCCCTCCTCGGCCGGCGGGTTTGCTCCCCGTGCTCCTCGCCCCTTCTCGATCGAGGTGACGCGGAACAGCTCGTCGGCTCCGGGCAGGCTCGCCCGACCCTTCATGACGCCAGTACCTCCTTGGCCAGCTCGCGGTACGCAACCGCCCCCGACGACGAGCCGGCATAGGTCAGGATGCTCTCGCCAGCCACCGGCGCCTCGGCGAACCGGATGGTCTTGGCGATCACGGTCCGGAAGACGCTTCCCCCGAAGGCATCCTCAACCCGTCCGAGCACCTCGCGCCCGTGGACCGTCCGGGAATCGTACATGGTGGCGAGGATGCCGACGATCTCCAGGTCGGGGTTGAGGCGCTCCCGCACCTTCTCGATGGTGTCCATCAGCAGGGCCATCCCGCGGAGGGCGAAGTATTCGCACTCGAGCGGCACGAGCACGCCGTCGGCGGCGGTGAGCGCGTTGACGGTGAGCAGGCCCAGGCTGGGCGGACAGTCGATGAGCACGTAGTCGTAGCGCTTGCGCAGCGTCCGCAGCACCCGGGAGAGCGCCTGCTCGCGGGCGACCTCCCCCACCAGCAGGACCTCGGCGGCAGCCAGGTCGATGTTGGAGGGGAGGAGATCCAGCCCTTCCTGCTTGGTTCGCTCGATGCTCGGGCCGGCGTCGGCCTTGGGATCCATCAGCAGGTTGTAGACCGTCTGCTCGAGGGCGAGTGGGTTCAGGCCGAGGCCCACCGAGAGCGCGCCCTGCGGGTCCATGTCGACCAGGAGCACCTGGCGGCCCTGCTCGGCCAGGGCGGCCCCGAGGTTGATGGCGGTGGTGGTCTTGCCCACTCCGCCCTTCTGGTTGGCGAGGGCGATGACCTTCCCCATCTCCGGCACCTCCGACCGCCCACATGACGTCTCGTCGTCACATCGATTTGTCTACTAGCAACTTAAGCGATAGGTGGATGTAGGTGTTGGTGGATGTAGCGATGAGTTGCCCAATCGCCTCGTCGACGGTGAGGGCGGCCGCATCTTACCCATCCGGGTCAGGCGGAGAAAGCATCCAGGCCAGAGCTGTGGACGACAGCGCCAGCTCGGTGAAGGGCGTCGAGCAGATCGACCACGCTCTGCGGTTGACCACTCTCAGTGTTCGAACAGCCGGCCGGGCCGGCTCACGCTCCGTGGTCGAAACGGAGCGAACTGAATTCACCATCGGATGAGCTGTGGATAACCCCTCGACCTAGCGGGCGGGGGCGAAGGGCGAGGGACGGCGGAGCTGCCTCAGCCGGGAACCGTCAGCGGAGGTCGGTGGCGAAGGAGTGGCCGGGGCCGACCGGGGGGATGCCGAACAGGGTGGCGATGGTGGCGCCGAGGTCGGCGAAGGTGGCGCGGTCGGGCAGGCGTTGGCCGGCGGTGCCGCCCGGGCTGAACGCGACCAGGGGGGTGAACTCGCGGGTGTGGTCGGTGCCGGGGGCGGTCGGGTCGCAGCCGTGGTCGGCGGTGAGGAACAGCCAGTCGTCCTCCCCCAGCTCGGCCACGATCTCGGGAAGCCGGGCGTCCAGGCGCTCCAGGCAGCGGGCGTAGCCCTCGGCGTCGCGGCGGTGGCCGTACACCATGTCGAAGTCGACCAGGTTGGCGAAGACGAAAGTCGGCCCCTGGGCCTCGCGCAGGAACCGGACGGTGGCGTCCAGCGAGGCCTCGTTGTCGCCGGTGTGGTCGGAGTCGACCAGCCCGCGGCGGGAGAAGATGTCCTCGATCTTGCCGACGCCCATGGTGCGGACACCGGCCCGCTCGAGGGCCTCGAGCACGGTCGGGCCCGCCGGAGGCAGCGCGTAGTCGCGCCGCTCCTTGGTCCGGAAGAACGACCCGGGTTCGCCGTCGAAGGGGCGGGCGATCACCCGGCCGACGGCGTGCTCACCATTGAGCAGGCCACGCGCCTGCTGGCACCAGGTGTAGAGCTGGTCGAGGGGGACGACCCGCTTGTGGGTGGCGATCTGGAACACCGAGTCGGCGGAGGTGTACACGATCGGCTTGCCGGTCTCAAGGTGCTCGGACCCCAGCTCCTCGATGATCTCGGTGCCGGAGGCGGGCTTGTTGCCGAGCACGCCCCGGCCGATGGCGACGACGAAGGCGTCGATCACCTCGGCCGGGAAGCCGTCGGGGTAGGTGGGGAAGGGGTGGTCGAGGACGACCCCCATCATCTCCCAGTGGCCGGTGGTGGTGTCCTTGCCGGCCGACCGCTCGGCCATGCGGCCGGCCACGGCGGCGGCCGGGTCGACGGCGGCCACGCCGGCGATCTCGGTGAGCCGCCCGAAGCCCCACGACCCGAGGGTCGGCAGGTCCAGCCCGCCGACCGCGGCGGCGGCGTGGCCGACCGTGTCGGCGCCCTGGTCACCGTACTCGACGGCATCGGGCGCCTCCCCCACCCCGAGCGAGTCGCAGACCATCAGCACCACCTTGCCGGGCCGGTCGCCCGAGGCGCCGGCCCGCGGGTTCGTCCGCGTCACCGCGGCATCCCCCCACGCCGGTGCCCGGTCACCGGGAAACCCGTTGGCGTTTGCAGGTCATGCAGAGGCGGGCTGCGGGCAAGGCCTCGAGGCGCTCCTCGCCGATGGGCTGGCCGCAGCGTTCGCAGGCCCCGAAGGTCCCGGCGTCCATCCGGTCGAGCGCCTGCTCGACGTCCCGCAGGGTGTCGCGAAGGCTCCGTACCAGGGTCAGGAGGTTGGCGCGTTCGGCCGCGGCCTGCCCGGCGTCGGCGAAGCCCTCGTCCAGCTCCGGGTCCTCGATGCCTTCGGCGTCGCGGCGGGCACCGAGGTCGTCGAGCTGGCGACGCACCTCGCCGCGCTCGGTCTCGAGCCGTTCCCGCAGCCGGTCAACGGTCTGCTGGTCCATGCTCGTCCTCCGTCGCTCGTCTGGCCCGCCGCGACCGGCGACGGCACGACGGACGACCCTCCAGAGCCGGGTTGCAGGCTACAGGATCGGCGGGCCAGCGGGTGGGGTGTTGTCGGTTGTGACCGGCTCATTCGGGGGTGGCGTGACGGGCTCGGGGATGGGCGCTGAGGTAGACCTCGCGCAGGCGGTCCTTGGTGATCCGGGTGTAGACCTGGGTGGTGGCCAGGCTGGCGTGGCCGAGCAGCTCCTGGACGCTGCGGATGTCGGCGCCGCCGGCCAGCAGGTGGGTGGCGAACGAGTGGCGCAGGACGTGCGGGGACACCTCGGCCTCCAGCCCGGCGTGCCTGGCGTGCCTGCGCAGGATCTTCCAACATCCCTGCCTGGTCAGCCGGCTGCCCTGGGCGTTCAGGAACAGGGCCGGCCCCGAGCGCGGCCCGGCCAGCAGCGGTCGGGCCCGGACCAGGTAGGCCTCCAGGGCCCGGCGGGCCGAGCGGCCGATCGGGACCAGGCGCTCCTTGGCTCCCTTGCCGAACGCGCGCACCGTCCCGTCCTCCAGGTCGAGGTCGTCGACGTCGAGGGCGGTGGCCTCGCTGACCCGCAGGCCGGCGGCGTAGAGGGTCTCCAGCAGAGCCCGGTCGCGCAGGGGCAGCTGGTCGTGGCCGGCGACCGCCTCCAGCAGCGCCTCCACCTGCTCGATGGAGAGCGCCTTGGGCAGGCTGGCCGGGACCTTCGGGGTGCCGAGGTCGCGGGACGGGTCGGCGCCGGCCAGGCGTTCCCGGACCAGGAAGCGATGGAAGCCGCGGAGAGCGGCCAGGGAACGGGCGACGCTGGAGGCCCGGTAGCGGGTGCCGACCGGGGTGCTGCCGGCCCGGAGCGCGCCAAGGAACGCGACCAGGTCGGCCTCGCCGGCCCGCGCCGGGTCGTCGATCCCGGTGGCGGCCAGCCAGCCGGCGTAGCGGTGCAGGTCCCGCCGGTAGGCGCTCAGCGTGTTGGAGGCCAGGCCCCGCTCCACCGCCAGGTAGTCCAGGTAGCGGCGCACCGCCGCCCCCGCCGCCGGCCCCACGGGTGCGGTCGGCACCCCGGCCGGCGCGACCGCGAGCCCCCCGGTGGGACCCGGGTGGTCCTCGGTTCGGGGGGGCTGGCCGGGCATCGGCGGTCAGCGGGGGTCGCCGTTGGCCAGGTCGGGGATGACCTCGTGGAGGGAGCGCCAGTCGAACGCGTGGGCCTCGGCGACCTGCTGGTAGGTGAGCTCGCCGCGGTAGACGTTGATGCCCTTGGCCAGGGGCGCGTCGTCCTTGACGGCCGCCTCGAGACCGGCCGAGGCGATCTCGACCGTGTACGGCAGGGTGACGTTGGTGAGGGCGTAGGTGGAGGTGTGCGGCACCGCCCCCGGCATGTTGCCGACGCAGTAGTGGACCACCCCGTCGACCACGTAGGTCGGGTCGGAGTGGGTGGTGACATGCGAGGTCTCGAAGCAGCCGCCCTGGTCGATCGAGATGTCGACCAGCACGGCCCCCTGCTTCATGGCCCGGACATGCGCGGCCGTGATCAGCTTGGGCGCCTTGGCCCCCGGGATCAGGACCGAGCCGATCACCAGGTCGGCCTGGAGGACCAGGTCCTCGATGGTCTGGCGGTTGGACATCAGGGTGACGATGCGGCCCTTGTGGATCTGGTCGACGTAGCGCAGCTTGTCGACGCTCTTGTCCAGCAGCGTGACCTCGGCCTCCATGCCCTGAGCGATCCAGGCGGCGTTCTGGCCGGCCATGCCGCCCCCGAGCACCAGCACCTTGGCCGCCGAGACCCCGGAGACGCCGCCCATCAGCACCCCCCGGCCGCCCGATTCCCGCTCCAGC
Organism: Actinomycetes bacterium; assembly: GCA_035490035.1. GTDB lineage: Bacteria > Actinomycetota > CALGFH01 > CALGFH01 > CALGFH01 > CALGFH01. Next base: position 1,040 of record DATHIG010000672.1, on the reverse strand, counting down.
AGGTGGGCGCCGACCTGCGGGGCCATCCGGCCCGCGACCTCGCTCATGGGGGCGAGCAGGGGCAGCCGGCCGTCCGGCAGCTCGACCGTCTCGTAGGCGACGGCGGTGGTGCCGCTGTCCAGCAGCGCCTCGGTCACCTCGCGGCTGGCCGCCAGGTGCAGGTAGGTGAACAGCACCTGGTCCTTGCGCAGCCGGTGGAACTCCTCCGGGACCGGCTCCTTCACCTTGAGGATGAGGTCGGCCTCGCCCCAGACCTCGTCGGCGGTGCCGAGCACGGTCGCGCCGGCCTTCTCGAACTCCTGGTCGGTGATGGAGCTGCCGAGCCCTGCCCCCTGCTCGACCAGCACCCGGTGGCCGGCGTCGGTCAGCTCGCGGACGCCGACCGGCGTGATCGCGACCCGGTACTCGTGGTCCTTGAGCTCCCGCGGGATGCCAACGTCCATGGTCGCCGCCTTTCGTTCCACCAGGACGCCGGTCAAGATCGGCGTCCCCATTCACATACGCTGGACCTCCAACAGAGCCGGCGCGCATGCGCGCCGAGCATACTCGACCGGCGTCCTGGCCCCACCGTCGGGCCCTGGGAGCCAAGTCTACGAGACGGCGGCTGCCTGGTCAGGAAGGCCGGGCGGCCGCCCGGCGGGCCGGGGCGTCGGGTGGGGGCCGGTCTGCCTGGTCGGGCGTCCACAACCCGGCCAGCTTGAGCCCGTACAGGCCGAGGGCGACCAGCGTCTTGGCATCGCAAGGGGGGCTGGTGGCCCGCCGGAGGGCCTCCTCGAACGGCAGCCGGACCACCTGGAGGCCCTGCTCCTCCCAGTCGGCCGCCGGCGCGCCGCCCTCGATCGGGGTGACACCCTCGGCCAGGTACAGGTCGAGCACCTCATCGCTCCACCCTGGGGTGGTGTAGAAGCTGGCCAGCCAGGTCAGGGTGCCCCCCTCGACCCCGAGCTCCTCGGCCAGCTCCCGGCGGATCGCCCCTTCCACCGGCTCGCCGTCGACGTCGTAGGTGCCGGCCGCGACCTCGAGCACCCTTGCCCCGACCG
>DATHIG010000671.1:0-2424 GCA_035490035.1 Actinomycetes bacterium | reverse complement strand
TCGACCAGGTGGTGCTGCTGTCCGAGGCCGAGCTGCTGGCCGGGGTCCGCTTCGTGATGGAGCGCATGAAGGTGGTGGTGGAGCCGGCCGGCGCGGCCACCATCGCCGCCCTGCTCGCCGGCAAGGCCGGCGATCTGGCCGGCCGGCGGGTCGGGGCCATCCTCACCGGCGGCAACGTCGACCTCGGCGTGGTCGTCCCCCAGCTGCCGGACGCGGACTGACCAGGAGCCCGCCGGCTCAACAGGCAGCGGCGCGATGCGCCTGGGGCTTGACACGTCCGCCGCCGTGGGCGGGAGCAATGCAACCACCTCAATGGGATGGCCCTGCGGGCGGCGTACGAGCGCCGGATGCGCCCATACGCTGACCGGCTGACTGTCGCAATGTTGCGGTAGCCTGGACCTGACATAACGGGAGCCCCCCGGCTGCGGCCGTCGGGGGCTACCCGTCTGTGCACCAACGCCGCTGCCAAAGGACTCGAAGACTTGCGCCTGGACCTTCTGCTCGACCGCTGGACCGACGACCCCCCCTTTGCCGAGCTGCTCGAGGTCCTGGACGCCGACGGGCCAGGCTCGCGGCTGGAGGCGGTGGTCCTCGACGTCGCCAGGGCCTTCCTGCTCGCCGGGATCGCCAGGGCCAGCGGGCGGCTGGTGGTCGTCACCACCGCCACCACCGCCGACGCCGAGGCCCTGGCCGCCGACGTCGCCGCCTTCCTCGGGCCCGACTCGACGGCCTGCTTCCCGGCCTGGGAGACGCTGCCCCATGAGCGCCTCTCGCCCCGCTCGGAGACGGTGGCCGGGCGCCTGGCCGTGCTCCACCGGCTCGGTGCGGCCGGACGGGTTCGGAGTGGCGGCGCCGGCCCCCGGCCCGATCGATCCGGCCTGGGTCTGCTCACCGTCCCGGCCCGGGCGATGATGCAGCCGCTGGCCCCCGGCCTGGACGCCGTGGCACCGGTCCGGGTGGGTCGCGGCGACCGGGTCGAGCTCGAGGAGCTGCTCGAGCAGCTGGTCGGCGCCGGCTACCGGCGGACCGACATGGTCGAGCGCCGGGGCGAGGTCGCCGTCCGTGGCGGCCTGGTCGACTTCTTCCCGCCAGGCGAGGACCACCCGGTCAGGGTCGAGCTGTGGGGCGACGACGTTGAGAGCATCCGGTCGTTCGCCGTGGCCAGCCAGCGCTCGCTGAGCGAGCTGCCGTCGGTCGAGGCATGGCCGTGCCGCGAGGTGCGCCTGGGCGAGGCCGAGCGGGGCCGCGCCCGTCAGCTCGCCACCGAGGTCATGTGGGCCCAGGACCTGCTCGCCCAGGTCGCCGAGGGGATCGACGTCGAGGGGGTCGAGTCGCTGCTGCCGCTGCTGTTCGACGACCTGCCGCTGCTGCCCGCCTACCTGCCCGACGACGCCCTGCTGGTGCTGGTCGACCCCAAGCGCACCCTCGACCGGGCCGAGGAGGTCCGCCGCCAGGCCGACGAGGCGATGCAGGCGTCGTGGGGGAGCACCGCCGAGGGCGGCACCGCGCCGGTCGAGGGGGTCGCCTACCGTCCTCTCGACGAGGTGCTGGACGGGGCCGGCCGGGCGCTGCTGCGGCTGGGGCCCTTTGATTCGGGGCAGGCGGCCGCGGCCCGCATCGACGCCCATGCCATCGAGCCCTACCGGGCCAACATCACCCGCGTGGCCGCCGACGCCCGCGAGCTGGTCGCCGGCGGCTCCACCGTGCTGCTGTGCACCGAGGGCGCCGGCCCGGCCCAGCGGCTGGTCGAGGTCCTGCGCGAGGAGGGCCTGGCCGTCCCCGACCTTGCCGCCGAGCCGCCGGCCGTCCCCGGGCCGAGGGTCCTGGTCGGGACCGCGCCGTTGCTCACCGGCTTCCGGCTGCCTTCGCTGCGGCTGGCCCTGGTCGCCGAGGGCGACCTGTACGGGACCAGGCGCCAGACCCGCGAGCAGGCTCGCATGCCCTCCAGCCGGCGCCGGGCCAAGCACTCCGGCGGCCAGCTGGCCCTCGAGGAGCTGCAGCCGGGCGACATCGTCGTCCACGCCGTGCACGGCATCGGCCGCTACGTCGGCATGGAGCACCGCAGCGTCGGCGGCGCCGAGCGCGACTACCTGGTCCTGGCCTACGACCAGGGGGACAAGCTCTACCTGCCGAGCGAGCAGGTCGAGCTGATCAGCCGGTACGTCGGCGGGGAGCACCCCAAGCTGTCGCGCCTGGGCAGCCGCGACTGGGACCGCCAGAAGGCGAGGGTCCGCAAGAAGGTCCGCGAGATGGCGGCCGAGCTGGTCCGCCTCTACTCGGCCCGGATGGCCTCGCCCGGCCACGCCTTCGGCCCCGACACCCCGTGGCAGCGGGAGCTGGAGGACTCCTTCCCGTTCACCGAGACCCCCGACCAGCTGACCGCCATCGAGGAGATCAAGGCCGACATGGAGTCGCCGGTGCCGA
>DATHIG010000670.1:0-2402 GCA_035490035.1 Actinomycetes bacterium | reverse complement strand
CCCCGGTCCGGGTCAGGACCTCGTTGTAGAGGCGCAGGTAGCCCTCGGCCATCACCCCGGCCGAGAACCGCTCCTCGACCGACCGCCGGCAGGCCGCCGGGTCGATCTCGCCGGTCCGCAGCATGAAGTGGGCGAACTGGGACTCGTCGTCGGCCAGGAAGCCGTTGTGGCCATGCTCGATGATCTCGGCCAGCGCCCCCCTGCGCATCGCGATCACCGGGGTGCCGCAGGCCAGCGCCTCGATGGCCGCGGTCGCCCCCGGCTCCTCCCAGCTGATCGGCATCAGCACCGCCCTGGCCCGGCCGACCAGCGCGTCCTTCTCGGCCCCGCCGACCGTGCCCACCCAGCGGATCCGCTCCCCGTCCTCGAACGGCTGCACCGCGTCCAGGTAGTGGCGGACGTCGCCGTAGCCGTGCAGCGGGCTGGACGGGTCCTGGAGGGCGGCGAACAGCTCATCGGGCGAGGGAACGCCCGCGACCGGGCCGGCCATGACCAGCGGCACCCCCAGCTCCTTGCAGATGCGGGCGGCCACGTCCTGGCCCTTGAAGGGGGTGAAGCGCCCGAGGATCAGGTAGTCCTCGCCCTTGCGTCGCCGGAACCGGTGGGCGGCCAGGTCGACCCCCAGGTGGACGGCGCCGAGGCTCTGGGCGCGCAGGTTGGCCGGGGCGGTGCGGAGCTGGGCGGCGGAGACGCCGTTGAAGAACACCCGGCCGTGGCCGTCGAAGGAGCCGTAGAACTCGGGATGCTTGCGCAGGTCCCAATGGAGGGTCTGCAGCACCGGCGGGGCGTTCCGGTCAAGGGCGCCGAGCACGCTCGGACCGACCACCTCCAGGTGGTCGTGGACCAGGTCGATCTCCGGCCGCTCGCGCAGCGTCTCCAGCACGGTGGCCATGTGGGCGTGGGTGACCCCCATGACCTGGGCGTAGGGGCCGGCAAGGCGGCCGAACTGGCCGTCGGGGAACGAGCAGCGGCGGTCGTCGACCTCGACCGTGCTCTCCTCGACGGTGCACAGGACCACCTCGACGCCACGCCGCCGCAGCTCGGGGATCAGAGTGGCGAGCACGTTCTCGATGCCGCCGTAGTCGGGCGGCGGCACCGGCAGCCAGGGGCCGGCGTTGATGAGGACGGTGAGCGACATGGAGATTCCGCAAGATCGGTTATTCCGGACCCGCCCAGTCTGCCACCGGCTGCCCCCGCCAAACACCGGATCAGGTCCGCAGGCCCTTGGCCAAGGCACAGGCGCTCTTGAGTGGCGGTGGGGGGAGCGAGCTCCCCCCACATGGATCAGGGACGACAGCTCGTGGAGCGGTCCGCTATCGACCGCTCTCACCAGTCCGACGAAACCGGAGGACGCGGTCGTCGCCGGCGGCCGGGTCGCCACGGCCGTCGCGATTGCTGGTCAGGACCCACAGCGCCCCGTCGGGGGCGACGGCGGCATGGCGCAGCCGCCCGTAGGCCCCGGCCAGCACCGCCCGGGGCCGACCCACCCCGCCGCTGCCGTCGAGCGGCACCGTCCACAGCCGCTCGCCCCGCAGGGCGGCCGCGTACAGGGTGTCGCCGGCGATCGCGGCCCCGCTCGGCGACGCCTGCGAGGTCGGCCAGGTGACCAGCGGGTCGCGGAACCGCTCCCCGCCCCCGGTCCCCTCGACCTCCGGCCAGCCGTAGTTGCCGCCCTTCTCGATGCGGTTCACCTCGTCGACCCGGTTCTGGCCGAACTCGGTGGCGAACAGCCGCCCCTGCCCGTCCCAGGCCAGCCCCTGCACGTTGCGGTGGCCAAGGCTCCAGACGGGCGAGGAGGGATCCGGGTTGTCGGCGGGGATGCCCCCGTCCGGCCGCAACCGCAGGATCTTGCCCCCGAGGCTGCCCGGGTCCTGGGCGGCACCCTGCTCCGCGGCGTCGCCGGTGCCCGCGTAGAGCATCCCGTCCGGCCCGAAGGCGATCCGTCCGCCGTTGTGGATCCCGGCCCTCGGGATGCCGGCCAGCAGCAGCTCGACCTGCTCGCCACCAAGCCGGAAGCGGACGATGCGGTTGTCGTCCTCGGCGCTGAAATAGGCGTAGACCAGCTGATCGCTCGCGTAGTCGGGTGACACGGCCAGCCCAAGCAGCCCACCCTCCCCACCCGCGGCCACCCCAGGCACGGTGCCGACCTCCCGCGGCTCGATCCCCGGCGCCACCCGTAGGACCCGCCCGCTGTCCCGCTCCGACACCAGCGCCTCCCCGCCGGGCAGGAACGCCAGCCCCCATGGCGCCTCCAGCCCGGCGGCCACCACCTCCGGCTCCCCGAACCCCTCGCCGATCCCCCGCTCCCCGCCCGGGTCCGGCTCCCCCACCCCGGGAACCACGCCGCACCCGGCCAGCACCAACCCGACGAGCAGGGTGGCGGCCAGGCGGGGTCGGTTCGA
>DATHIG010000669.1:0-3749 GCA_035490035.1 Actinomycetes bacterium | reverse complement strand
TACACGCTGCTGCTGCTCCCCGCCCGAGCTGCCGAAGGCCACGCCGACCTGACCGCACGCGGCCTCCCGCCCCCTCCAGGCGGGAGCGGAGCCTAGCTCCAGGGCAGGCCGGGTGACTTGTTCAAACCGGCCCGCACCATCTCGGGGTTGCGATCCTCGCCGAGGACCAACTGCTCTCGTGAGCGCAATACCTTCGCCGAAAGAGAACCGATAACCTCGGCCCTACGGTCGGGCGTGACCTGGGGAAACGGCGGTCCGCACAGCGGTTCCTGGTGGTTCCATGGTAAGGATGGGGTCGCCGGTTCGATTCCGGCGGGGGGCTCCACACCAAACCAGCAGCTCAGGCCGGGTACGCTGCCCGGCCTGTCGCATCGGCAGGGATGCGCTCTCGGCCCCGCGTGCCATCTCCGTGCCATAGCGGCGCTCATGCGCCCTCGATCAGCCGGTTCAGCTCCCGGGCGATCGCGGCGTCCCGATCGGCCATGACGTGCTGGTAGCGCACCGCCGCAACGGTGGTCGAGTGCCCCAGCCGATCCATCACCTCACGCAGCGAGCCGCCGGCGGCCGTGGCCAGGGTGCCGGCGGTGTGGCGCAGGTCGTGGACGCGGAGGCCCTCGACCCCGGCCGCTCGGGTGGCCGGCTGCCAGACCCGGCGGTTGAAGTTGCTGCGTCGTAGGTGCGTGCCCTGGCTGCTGAGAAACACGAACGCCTCGGGCGACTTGGCCGTGTAGCTGCGCAGGTGCTCGTCCAGGGCCTCGACCACAACGGCCGGCAGGCTGACGGCGCGCCGGCCAGCGGCGCTCTTGGGCGGCCCGACCGAGAAGGCCCCGTTGACCTCCAGGAGCTGCTCGGCCACCGTGACCGTGCCGCGCTCCAGGTCGACGCGCTTGCGGCGTAGCCCGGCCAGCTCGCCCCAGCGCAGCCCACCGAAGGCGGCCACCAGGACCAGCGCCCGATAGCGCGCCGGCACCCGCTGGGCGACGGCGGCCACCTGGTCGACGGTGGCGATCCGCATCTCCGGCGCCCCGTCGCTGGCCGCTCGGCGGATGCCGCAGGGGTTGACGGCCAGGAAGCGCGCCTCCACCGCCGAGCCCAGGATGCGGGCCAGCAGCCGGTAGGCCTTGGCGCGGGTCGCCTGGCCGACGCCATCGGCTTCCAGCTTGGCCAGCCAGGTCCGCACCGCCAGCACATCGATCCGGGCCAGGACGACGAGGAGCCAGGAGCAGGCGAGTACCGCGTAGGCCAGGACGTCTTGACGAGCGTCACCCTGCGTCGTGGAAGCTCTGGCTCCAGGATTTGGCCCTCGACAGCTTGGAGACGAGCGCGGGGGATTGTCGGGGGGATGGTCTAGCTTTGCTCTGCTTCCCCATGTCCATCCGCAGGAAGTCTATGAGGAACCTCGTGGGCACCGCCAGCCTGGTTGGCCCGGAGTAGTCCGCAATGGGGGCGGTCGCGATGGTTAGGTCAAATGCAACGATAACCGTACCTAGCCCTGCGCCAAGCGGCGTTCTACATCGACTCGTAGAGCGTGAAGAGTTGAGGAACCTCGCTGTCGGCCAACTTCGCTCGGAGCTCTGCACTCGGCTCACCGAGGAGCTCGCCGTGAACCACGGAGACCGTCGCGAGGACCGCCGCCGATACGTCGGCGAGGTTCGCCGCGTGCTCGATGGCCGCCTCGGAATCCCTGTACCGCTCGATGACGATGCACTCGGACTGATCGTCGTTGAAGTAGGTGTCGTATTGCAGCGTTCCGGAGTCCTTGGTCCGCACGATCTCCATCGCCTGAGCGGACAAGCGTTTGTACTCCTCGCGCTTGCCTTCCTTGAACTTGAATCGAGCGATACCCAAGAGCTCAGTCACGGCTCCCCCTACGTGTCGGCCTCTCATCCCAGGAGCGGTACCCCACCTCGATTTGCAACAAACGGGGCCGTGGCGTGCAGTCACCCAGCGCGCTGGCATACCAGCGGCGTTGCGGCCAGGGCGCTGCCGTCAGCGTGCAACGGCAGGACCGCGCACAGCGCGGCCGGGCAGGATCGGGTGGCAGGTACTACCGTCTCGACAAGCGGTTGCAAATCACAAGCGGAAGGAGTCACCCGTGCTGAGGCAGGTCGCGGAGGGTGTGCTGATCCACCAGAGCGAGCTACTCCAGAACAACGCCGTTGTCGTGCAAGGCCGGGCCGGCGTGTTGCTCATCGACCCCGGGATACGCGGCTCCGAAATGGTTTGCCTTGCGAACGACCTTCGCGAGTTGGGCCAGCCCGTTGTGGCAGGCTTCTCGACGCATCCTGATTGGGATCACGTGCTCTGGCACGCCGAACTTGGCGAAGCGCCCCGTTACGGTACAGCCCGCTGCGCGGCTTATATGCGAGATCTGCTGTCGAACGCGGACTGGAAGGCCCGCGTCGCCGAGGGGTTACCGCCGGAAATCGCCGAGGAGATACCGCTGGACCTGTTCGGCCTCATTACCGGTCTGCCTGACGAAACTGCGCAGATTCCTTGGGATGGCCCTACAGTCCGGATTATTGAGCATCCGGCGCATGCCCAGGGACATGCGGCGCTGATGATCGAGGAGCGCGGCGTTCTCGTTGCCGGCGACATGCTTTCTGACATCCTGATTCCGTTCCCCGACCTGGACGCCGCGAATCCGATTGAGGACTACCTCGTTGGGCTGCGGCTGCTCGAGGGCGTGGCGGACGATGTTGATGTCCTTATCCCCGGTCACGGGTCCGTCGGCGGAGCTGATCAGGTGCGCGCACGGATCAAACAGGATCGAGCGTACGTGCATGCCTTGCGTGACGGCCATGCTCCCAATGACCCGCGCATCGGCCCGTCAGCCACGTTCGGTAAGGATTGGCTGCCCGGCGTGTATGAATGGCAACTACAGCACCTCGCCCGAAGAAGAGAGCGCGACGGGACGCCCGGCTAGCGATCGGCTGCTGGGACGGTGCCTATCGAACGGCGCTAGCGTCGGCTGCGTGGAGAGGTGGGACCAAACGTGCACCGGTGTCCTTCGACTGCCGTCAGGGAGGCTGGTGCTTGGTCGAGGGCTGCGTCGCGGCGGCCTTGGGGACGTCGCTCCACAGTTCGGGCTGTACTTGCGGGCCAAACCACCCCGATGGAGTGGTCGTGGCGCTGGGTGCGGTGGCCAGATTGGTGGCTACCCCTTGACCGTGCCGACGCCCGCGACGCGATGGGTGAGCTGTAACGGCGGGCAGCGGTCGAGCGGGTTGAGGTGGCCGGCAGCGGCGGCCAGGGCCGGACCGGCACGGCCCTGGCCTGCCTGGTAATCATTGACGGCGTGCCAGCGTCCGACGCGGTGAACTACGTCCGTCACCACTACAACCCGCGGGCCGTCGAGACTCCGTGGCAGCGGCGGTACGTCAGGCAGTTCCACCCCGTAGTCAGCGAGGCAGGAGCGGCCCGCCGCCGCAGGCGTCCGCTGACCGATCCCGTCGCAGACGAGCAACGTCCCCGAGGACGGATACCGGACAGGATCGGTCGGTCGACGGCCATGACCCGGGCAATGCTTCACCTGGACCCGCCCTGCATAGTTCTGCAGCGCGGGCAGAGCTGTCGAACGTCCGCATTTGCCGCTGGTCGGACGATGGTCGCGGCGTCAGTCTGCGGCCGTAACGCGGCGGTATGACACACGTAGTGTCGACCGCCCCGGTACGTGGAATGACATGCCTGCGCGGCTTAGCGCTGGCCGGGCGCGGGATGCGTTGGTGCGAATCGGCGGACGCCTGTAA
>DATHIG010000668.1:0-7456 GCA_035490035.1 Actinomycetes bacterium | reverse complement strand
ATCACGTCGGTGGTCCGGCCCTGCGCCCGCAGGGCCCGGCAGACATCCAGCCCGGTCATGTCGGGCAGGTAGACGTCCAGCAGGATGAGGTCGACCTGGCGGGCGGCCAGGAAGCGCAACGCCTCGCCGCCCGAGTGAGCGACGCCGATCACCTCAAAGCCGGGCACGCGGCTGACCAGTTCCTGGTGGGCGGCGGCGAGCATGGTGTCGTCCTCGACCACCAGCACCCGGATGCTCACAACCCGCCGTCCTCGGCGGCGCGGGCCGCGGTGGCGGCTAGCGGAAGGCGGATGGTGAACACGGCGCCGTCCTCGTTGGCCACCGCCACACGGCCGTCGTGGCGAGCCACGACCTGGCCAACCAGCGCCAGCCCGAGCCCCCGACCGTGCGGGCGGCCACCCGCCTTGGTGGACCAGCCGCGGCTGAAGGCCTGCTCGAGCCGACCCGGGTCGAGCCCCGGGCCGGTGTCGGCGACCCGGACCCGCAGGTCGGTATCGTCCTGGCGGACGGTGACCGTGACCCGGCGGGGTGGCGGCGCGGCCAGGGCGGCGTCGACGGCGTTATCGATCAGGTTGCCGACCATGGTGACCAGATCGCGCGGGTCGATCAGGGTGGCCCGTACGGCGGTGTCGTCGGTCACGACCAGCTCGACCCCGCGCTCCTGCGCCTCCGCTGCCTTGCCGAGCAGCAGCGCGACCAGCACCGGCTCCTCGACCACGGCCAGCAGCTGGTCGGCCAGGCGCTGCGCTGCGGCCAGCTCGGCGGTGGCGAACTCGACTGCCGCATCGGGTCGGCCGAGCTCGATCAGGGTCACGACGGCATGAAGCCGGTTGGCCGACTCGTGGGCTTGGGACTTCAGCGACTCGGCCAGCCCGCGGACCGAGTCCAGCTCGCCGGTCAGGGCCTGCAGCTCGGTGTGGTCGCGCAGCGTGACCACGGTGCCGAACGCGCGACCGCCCCTGGTCACCGGGGCCTGGTTGACGACCACAACGGCCTCGGCGGTGAGGTGGATCTCGTCCTGCACCGACCGCCCGGAGACCAGCAGCTCGCCCAGGGAGCCTGGCGCGTTCAGCTCGCCGGCCGGGCGGCCTTCGGCGCCCGGGCCGAGTCCGAGCAGACGCGCGCCCTCGTCGTTGATCAGCAGCAGGCGGCGGTCGCGGTCCAGGACCAGCAGTCCCTCGCGCATGGCATGGAGCACCGCGTCGTGGTGCTCGTACAGCCGGGTCAGCTCGACCGGGCCGAGGCCGTGGGTGTAGCGCTGGAGGCGGCGGCTGGCCAGCAGCGAACCGAACGCGGCCAGGGCGAAGGCCAGCGCCACCACGCCGAGCAGGGCGGGCAGCTGCCGGGCCAGCTCATCGGCGACCTTGGCCTGGGTGATGCCGACCGCGACCAGCCCCTGGACCGGCTTGCCGTCCCCGGGCACCGGCACCACCGCGCGGACCGACGGGCCAAGGGTGCCGGTGAAGGTCTCGGTGAACGCCCGTCCGGCCAGGGCCGGTTCGGTGTGTCCGATGAAGCGGCCGCCGATCAGGGCCGGGTTGGGGTGGGAGTAGCGGACCCCGTCCCGGCTCAGCACGACCACGAAGTCGACCTCGGTGGCCCGCCGGATCGACTCGGCCAGGGGCTGGAGCTCGCGGGCCGGGTCGGGTGCGCGCAGCGCCGCCAGCACGTCCGGGGAGCGGGCCAAGGTCTCGGCCACGCCCAGGGCCCGTTGCCCGGCCGACTCGGCGCTGTCGTGCCGGGCATCCAGCCAGGCGACCGCGGCACCGGCCGCGATGGCCAGCGACACCACCGCGACCTGGAGCAGCAGCATCTGCGAGGCCAGGCTCCGCCTGGCCAGCCATGACCGCACCGGCCGGGTTCCACCGATCGCCATCATCACCCATCGCCCGCCGAGGACGCCGGCTGCGAACGTTATGCACGCAATCGTGACCCACCTCGGGGTCGCCCGCCAGAGTCGTCCTACCCACGTTGCAGCCCGCGACCTTGGCGATCGGCGCCAAGCCGGGTTGGGAGGAGGAGACGATGGCGATCGCAACCGCACCCCCGGAAGGCGGCGGGACCAAGGCCCGCCGCAAGCCCTGGTACAAGCAGATCTACTTCTGGGTCCTGCTTGGGATCACAGCCGGCATCCTGGTCGGCCACTTCGCCCCCGGCGTCGGGGTGGCCCTCGAGCCGGTCGGGACGTCGTTCGTCAACCTGATCAAGATGGTCATCGCCCCGGTGATCTTCTGCACCGTGGTGGCCGGCATCGCCTCGATGGAGAGCGTGAAGAAGGTCGGCCGGGTCGGTGGCAAGGCGCTGCTGTACTTCGAGATCCTCACCACGGTCGCGCTGGGCCTCGGCCTGATCGTCATGAACCTCACCAAGCCTGGTGTCGGGGTCAACGCCGACGCCAGCAGCCTGCAGATGAGCGAGACGGTGTCGGGCTACGTCCAGAAGGGCGCAGACGCGCACTGGTACGACTTCATCTTCCACATCTTCCCGTCGAGCGTCGTCGGCGCCTTCGCCGAGAACGAGATCCTGCAGGTGCTGTTCTTCGCCGTGGTGTTCGCGTTCGCGCTGCACGGCATGGGCGAGCATGGTCGGCCGATCGTGCGCGGCATCGAGCGGCTCGGCCAAGCCTTCTTCGGCGTCATCCGCATCGTGATGTACGCCGCCCCGATCGGCGCGTTCGGCGCGATGTCGTTCACGATCGGCAAGTACGGCATCGACACCCTGACCAGCCTGCTCCAACTGGTCCTGACCTTCTACGCCACCGCGCTGTTCTTCGTCCTCGTCGTCCTGGGCGCGGTCGCCGCCTACACCGGCGTCAACATCTTCAAGCTGCTTCGCTACCTCAAGGAGGAGCTGCTCATCGTTCTCGGCACCTCCTCCTCGGAGTCGGTGCTCCCCCAGGTGATGAAGAAGCTGGAGCATCTCGGCTGCGCCCGCTCGGTGGTCGGACTCACCGTGCCGGCCGGCTACTCGTTCAACCTGGACGGCACCTGCATCTACCTGACCCTGGCCGCGCTGTACATCGCCCAGGCCACCAACGTGCCCCTGTCACTGGCCCAGCAGCTCGGCATCGTCGCGGTCCTGCTGCTCACCTCCAAGGGCGCCGCCGGGGTCACCGGCTCGGGCTTCATCGTCTTGGCCGCGACCCTGTCCACCGTCGGGACCATCCCCGTGGCCGGGATCATGCTGGTCTTTGGGATCGACAAGTTCATGTCCGAATGCCGGGCCCTGACCAACATGGTCGGCAACTCGGTGGCCGCGATCGTGGTCGCCAAGTGGGAAGGCCAGTTCGACGTGGAGCGGGCCAGGCGGGTCCTGTCCGAAGACGAGGACGACCTGGCCATCCTCACCGAAGACGACGGCGCACTCGAACGCTCGGTTGCCGAGCCGGTCGCCGCCTGATCCTTCCATAACGCAGCCCTTCGGGCGGGTGGGACATCCCACCCGCCCGACACTATTCGGCCAGCTCGTCCGACCGTCCCCGTGACGACCTCGGTCGGCTGCGCCCCGCCGCACTGCGACATACGGCGAGACGGTGGAGGCGTGGCATCTGAACCAACCGGCTATGCTCGTGCACTGCTGCGATTGGTGGTCGCGTCTGCGTCCGCGGCGCCTGGGTAGCGGCAGTTGCTCGAAGGAGGCGACCTCGTGGGCACACCAGGCCCTGGTCAGCCTCTCCCTGGTGGCCGCCATCCAGCCGACCTCGGCAGCAACCCCGGCGTCATCACCACCACGCTGCTCAGCGGCGTCATCGCCGTCGCCGTTGCCGCCGCCGAGTGGACAGGCTCAGGCAAGGCCCTTCGCTCGCCCACTGGCATTCTGTGGAGCGTCGTTGCGCTGCTGGGCGTTGTCGCGATGCTGCTTGGATCCGGCCTGGAACTCCGCCGACGCCGGCAGGCACAGCTCGAGGTGCCCGCGGTCGAACCGGCTGATCGGCCCGGACCGCCCCGCCGATCGCATCTGGCAGAGCTGCCGACCGGGACGGTCACCTTCCTGTTCACCGACATCGAAGGCTCAACGCGGCTGCTGCAGGAGCTGGGTGATCGATATGCGGCGGTCCGGGACGAGCATGCGGCGATCGTTCGCCGAGCCGTCGCCGAGGGCGGTGGCGAGGAGGTCAGCACCGAGGGCGATTCCTTCTTCGTGGCGTTCGGCAGCCCGGTGGGGGCGGTCCGGTCCGCGGTGGCCGCCCAGCGGGGCCTGGCCACCCACCCCTGGTCCCCGGGACTGTCGGTGCGGGTCCGGATGGGCCTGCACACCGGGGAGGGGGTGCAGGGCGGGGACAACTATGTCGGCCTGGACGTGAACCGGGCGGCCCGGATCGCCGCGGCGGCCCACGGCGGCCAGGTCCTGGTCTCCGAGGCCACCCGCGGGCTGGTTGAGCACGCCCTTCCAGAGGGGACTTCCCTCCGCGCCCTCGGAGAGCATCGGCTGAAGGACATCGCCCTTCCCGTGCACCTGCATGACCTGGTGATCCAGGGGCTCCCGGCTGACTTCCCGCCGCCCCGGACGCTGGACGCCAGGCCGAGCAATCTCCCGCTGCAGCTCACCTCGTTCGTGGGCCGGGAGGACGAGATCGCCGAGGTCAAGCGTCTCCTGGAACGGGCCCGGCTGCTCACCCTCACCGGCGCGGGAGGCACCGGGAAGTCCCGGCTGGCGCTTCAGGTTGCCTCGGAGCTCCTCGCCGGGTTCAGCGACGGCGCCTTCTTCGTGGAGCTGGCATCGGTGACCGATCCCGCCCTGGTTCCCTCGGCCCTAGCCAAGGCCCTCGGGGTCCCGGAGGTGCCCGGGCGTGCCATCCCCGAGGCCGTGCAGAACCACCTCCGCGACAAGGAGCTCCTGCTGGTGGTGGACAACTTCGAACAGGTGGTGGAGGCCGGCCCGATGCTGGAGGAGCTCCTCACCGCGGCCCCGGACCTGAAGGTGATGGTCACCTCCCGCGCGGTGCTGTCGCTGCAGGGCGAGCAGGAGTACGTGGTGCCGCCCCTGGAGCTGCCCGATCCCGAGCGGTTCCCGGACGTGCTCACCCTTGGCCGGTCCGAAGCGGTCCGGCTGTTCACCGAGCGGGCCCGGTCGGTGCGGCCAGGGTTCCGGTTGACCGGGGAGAACGCCCGGGCGGTGGCCGAGATCACCGCCCGGCTGGATGGGTTGCCCCTGGCCATCGAGCTGGCCGCCACCCGGACCAAGGTCCTGACCCCTGAGCAGCTGTTGCCGCGGCTCCAGCAGCGCCTCGGTCTCCTCACTGCCGGGGCTCGGACCCTCCCGGATCGCCAGCGGACCCTCCGGTCCGCCATCGCCTGGAGCTACGACCTGCTGGAGGCCGCCGAGCGAGTGCTGTTCGCCCGGCTGTCGGTGTTCACCGGGGGCTGGACGCTGGCGTCGGCGGAGGCCGTGTGCGACCCGGGGGAGCTCGGCCTTGACGTCCTTGAGGGGCTGACCTCGCTGGTCGACCAGTCGCTGGTCCGCGGGACCGAGAGCGGCGTTGGCGAGTCCCGGTTCGCCATGCTGGAGACGATCCGGGAGTTCGCCCAGGAGCAGCTGCGGGCCGGGGGCGACCTGGAGCTGGTCCTTCGGCGTCATGGCGAGCATTTCCTCGGCTTGGCGGTGGCGGCCGAACCCCACCTGACCGGCGAGGACCAGGGCGAGTGGCTGGACCGCTGCGACCGGGAGCACGCCAACCTCCGCGCGGCGCTCCGGTGGGCCATCGAGGCCGGCGAGGCCGACCGGGTCCAGCGAGCCGCGGGGGCGCTGTGGAGGTTCTGGCAGCAGCGCGGGCACCTGGCCGAGGGCCGGCGGTGGCTGGAGGAGATCCAGGCCCTGCCGTCGGGGCAGGCCCCGACGGCGGCGCGGGCCAAGGCCCTGACGGGAGCTGGGGGGATCGCCTGGTGGCAGGAGGACATCGCCGCCGCCCGTGGGTTCTACCAGGAGGCCCTGGCCATCGAGCGGGAGCTCGGCAACCCCGCCGGCATCGCCGAGGGGCTGTACAACCTGGCGTTCGTCGCCGGGGCCGGGGGCGAAATCGACGCCGCCCAGCGGGCCTGGGAGGAGGGCCGCACCATGAGCGTGGAAGCGGCCGTCGCCCTCGCGCTGGGATAGGGCGCCATCAGAGTGCCTTGCTTCGCGGGGCGGCCGTCATCTAGCGGCTGGAGGCCGCCTTGAGGACCTCGGCCCAGAGCTTCTCGTAGCGGCCGGTGACCTGGCTGTTGGGGGCGAACACCGGGAGGGGGGCGCGGCGGACGGCCATCTGCTCGACCAGGGAGAGGGCTGGGATGACGGTGGTGGCGAGGTCGTCGCGTTCGGCCCGGAGGCGGTCGATGACCTCGCGGTGGAGGCGCTTGCGGCCGTCGACCATGGAGAAGAACGGGAACAGGGCCGGCGGGCGGTCGAGGTCGGCGACGAACTCGGTCAGCTGCTCGAGTGTCCGGACCGACAGCGTGGTCGGGATCAGGGGGACCAGCAGGACGTCGACCGCGTGCAGGACGTTCTCCGAGACCAGCGACATGCCGGGTGGGCAGTCGAGGATGACCACGTCGTAGTCGCCGGAGACCGTTGCCAGCAGCCGGGCGATCCGCTGGGTCGGCTTCTTGGCGGCGTCCAGGACCAGGTCCAGGTTGCGGTAGGTGAAGTCGGCCGGGGCCAGGTCGAGGTTGCCGACCTCGGTCGCCTTCACCGCCTGGTCGAGGGACTTCTTGCCGCGGATGAGGGCCTTGCCGCCGCCCTTGACGTGGGCGCGGACCCCCAGCAGGTAGCTCGCCGCCCCCTGCGGGTCCAGGTCCCACAGCAGCGTCCGGCGCCCCTCCCAGGCGGCGAGGCAGGCCAGGTTGACCGCGGCGGCGGTCTTTCCCACGCCGCCCTTGATGTTGTAGGTCGCCAGCGCCTTCACGAGCGCATCATGCCATTGATCGCCCTGGCCAGGGCCCCGACCAGCCGGTCGATGTCCTCCTCGGTGGTCCACAGGTGCGGCGACACCCGCAGGGACGACCCTCGGACGCCGGCGAACACCCCCGCCTCGGTGAGCGCCGCCGCCACCCGTTGCCTGGCCTGGCCGGGCAGGCTGATGCCGAGCATGTGCGGCCCACGATCCGGCGAGGTCAGACTCATGCCGATGTCGACGACCTGCTCCTCGATGCTGCCGGTGACCTGCCGCAGGGTGGCGGCGATGCGGGGCACGCCCCAGTCCAGCAGCTGGCGCAGGGCGACGATCGCCAGCGGGGTGGTCTCGAAGTGGGTGCGCTGCCCGACGTCGAAGCGGCGCGCGCCCGGCTGGTACCGGTCCTGGTAGTCGACCAGCCCGGCGAAGTCCTCCGAGCCGAGGCGGGAGATCCAGTTCTCCTCCAGCGGGACGCCGTCGCGATGCTGCTCGGCCACGTACAGGTAGCCGAGGCCGAACGGCCCGAGCAGCCACTTGTAGCCGACCGCGATCAGGAAGTCCGGCCGGACCCGCCCGATGTCGAGCGGG
>DATHIG010000667.1:0-3626 GCA_035490035.1 Actinomycetes bacterium | reverse complement strand
GCGGCGGCGTTCACGGTCGGGGTCGTGGCGTAGGAAGTAGTCGCCGCCGAGGTCCTGGTAGTCGGTGCTGTTGGACAGCATGTGCCAGATGATGCGCCCCGCGTTTTCCGGACAGCTCTTTGACGGTTAATTCACGCTGCGAGCTGCCGTTCCAGGTACTCGTTGTGGACCTGGTGCGGGGTCCGGTACTGGAGTCCTGAATGGCGACGTCGTGAATTGTATCGGAGTTCGATGTATCGAGCAACGTCGCCGTATGCGTGCGCGCGGGTCGGGTACTGTGTGCGGTGGACGCGTTCATTCTTCAGGGCGGCGAAGAACGATTCGGCCATCGCGTTGTCGTAGCAGATACCGGTCCGCCCGACCGATTGTCGTAGCTTATGCTTGCTCAGTGTCTGGGCGAACTGGTTGGATGTGTAATTGCTGCCGCGGTCCGAGTGGAAGATGGCCTGGTCGGCGAGCCGGTGGTTGCGGGCAGCCATGGCGATGGCCCGCTCGATGAGCGGGGTCTTGTAGTTGTCGTCCATCGCCCAGCCCACCACCGCCTTGGTGTGGCAATCGATCACGGTCGCCAAATACACCCATCCCTCCCAGGTCGGGATGTACGTGATGTCGCCGACCATTTTCAGGCCGGGGGCATCGGCGGTGAAGTCGCGCCGGACCAGGTCGGGGAGGTGGTGGGTCTGGCCGTCGTTGTCGGTCAGACAGAACCGCCAGGGCCTGGGCTGGCAAGGCTCCAAGCCCAGCTCGCGCATGAGGCAGCGGACCAGCTCGGGCCCGCACGGCACGTCCCAGCCGGCCAGGTCGGCATGGACCCGGCGGTAGCCGTAGGTGCCGTCGGAGTCGGTGAACGACTTGACGATGAACAGCTTGAGTTCGTCGCGCCTGTCAGCGGTGGCCGAGGCCGGCCGGTCTCTCCATTCGTAGAATCCGGAGCGAGACACCTCCAGGAGTACGCACATCTTGACGATGGGCAGCCCAGGTTCGGTGTTCGCGGTGTTCGCGGTGTTGGCTGCGTGCTCTACGTCGATGAACTCGAACTTGTCGCTCACCGATGATCCTTGGCAAAGTACGCGGCGGCTTTTTTCAGGAACAGATTCTCCTGTTCAAGCTCGCGAGTGCGTCGCCGCAACTCGGCCAGTTCCGCTCGTTCCGGGATGGCGAGCGGCGGCTCATCGCCGGCATGCTCTCGCCGATAAGCGTTAACCCAGTTACCGAGCGTCCCCTCGACAATGCCGAGTTCCTTGGCGACCTGGGCGATCGGACGTGACGTCTCGGTCACCAACTTTACGGCCTCTTCGCGAAACTCAGGAGAATAACTCTTCTTCGACCGGGCCAATTCCATTTCCTTTCAGACGCCCCAATCTTAGTGGGGACGCTGTCCGGAAGGCTCGGGGCACCTCAGCCCTCTTGTGGTCTAGTCCGAAGTTACGTCGTCTGTGACGTGGTGAACCCCCTGTTGACCAGGGGGTTCGCTGTTTTGCGGGGTGTGGGTTCTGTCTACTTCAGGTTCAGCGGGATGGTGGTGTCGAGGAGTTCGAAGGCATGGCGCTGGGTTTGGGTGGGGATGGCGAGGGTGGGCACGACGGGTCCGTCGGCGCCGCCGTATCGGATGTTGTTGCGGGTCAGGGTGGCCAGGTGGTCGAGCAGGGTCTGGAAGGACCGGACGGGCTGGCCGGTGTCATCGGTGCGACGTGAGCTCTTGCGGTCCGCGGTGGTGGAGCGGGTCGCGGGGGCGACTGGGTCGGTGCGTGTGGGTGGGTGTTGGTCGGTGAATGTCAACGGGGCCAGGGTCTTGCGCAGGTGCCAGGTCAGGTAGGCGG
Source organism: Actinomycetes bacterium (assembly GCA_035490035.1). Taxonomy (GTDB): domain Bacteria; phylum Actinomycetota; class CALGFH01; order CALGFH01; family CALGFH01; genus CALGFH01. The sequence goes on along the minus strand of DATHIG010000667.1, from coordinate 1,806 downwards.
CGAGCATCACGATGAGCACGTGGGCGCGGACCCGGTCGGAGAGGCGGTGGTAGATCGGGCGTAGGTCGAGGTCGTCGGTCTTGATGCTGCGGAAGTCGCGTTCGACGTGGGCGAGGTTTTTGTAGGCGCCGACCACGCCGGCTGGGTCGAGGGTGTGGTCGGGCAGGCTGGTGCGCAGGACGTAGATGCCGTCCAGGGCGGCCTCGGCGGCGATCTGTTCTTGTTTGCGGGTCATGGTCAAGGTGGTGTCGGTGATCGCCAGGTCGAAGTGTTTGGCCATCTTGTAGGTGTTGATCACCTTGCCGACCTTGAGCCCGATCTGGTCGGCGCCGTGCAGCCGGCCGGCGTTGACCGCGGCGCGGACCGGAGCGAGGAGGTCCTCGGTGGCGGCGAGCAGTTCGTCGCGTTTACGGGCGCGTTCGTCGGCCAGGAACGGGTTGCGGCAGGCGATCAGCCGCTCGTCGGGATAGTCGGGGTGGCTGATCTCGGCGAGGTTGTGCTGGTCGAACAGGGTCGGCTGCAAGGGTCCGCCGGCCGCGGCCAGCTGCTTGATCGCCGGGGCACGCAGCGCGGTCAACCAACCCAGGTGGGTCTTGTTGCGCAGGGCATCGATCCGGGCCGCGGTGATCATCCCCCGGTCGCCGACCATCACCATCGTGGTCAGCTTGAATCTGTCCCGCACGATCTTCACCGCGTCGATGAACGCGGTCGGGTCGGCGGTGTTGCCGGGAAAGACTCTGATCGCCACCGGGCGGCCGTCGGGGTCGGTGAGCAGCCCGTACTCGATCTGGGCCCGGCCCTTCTTGTGGTCCCGGGAGTAGCCACGCGCCGCGAGCGGGCAGTGACTGCCCTCCAGCCACGACGACGACAGGTCGAACAACGCCATCCGGTGTGGGTTCACCCGCGCGGCGAGGTGGCGTCTGGCCAGCTTCGCCTCGATGGCGTCTTGGCGGCCCAGCAGCCAGTCCATCGCCGCATAGGTCTCATCGGTCGACGCACCGGCGACCTCGAGGTCGGCCCCCAGCGTGGTGTCGTCCCACCACGAGCAGGTGGCCAGCTTCGAGGCCGGGTGCACCACCCGGGCGATGATCAACGCCATCGCCAGGTCCCGCTGCCGTCCCGCCGGGCCGAGCAGGCCCGGTAACCCGAGCGCGACCGCCTGGGCCCACGCCGCGGCCACATGCCCGTGCGGGATCGACCGGGTCACGGTGGCGGCCTGATCGGCCGGCACCAGCGACTGCCCCTTCAGCCCGGCCTCGACCCAGTCGACCACATCCGCGGGAAGCGACGACAGGTTCGCCACCGTCTCGTTGCGGACCTTGCCGTTCTCACGAAACGTCCGACGCAGATAGGCGGACTGGTAGTCACGCTGCTGACCATGCTTGTCCGTGTGCGACTTCCGCACTCTGACTACGTGAACGGCGCCACGTCGCGCTCCCATGCACACACCATAACGCGTATCTGCGGGTCAGAGTGTCACGACACACGCATCATTCTGACTACAACCTAAAGCTTGCAAACCGCAAACCCGCAGGTCAGCACCAGTTTCACGCCTCAGAACCGCCGTAACTTCGGACTAGACAAAGAAGTACGGCGGCCAGGGTAGGCCGCCGTACTCAGGTGGTCAGAAACAGGTCAGAAACAGGTCAGAAACAGGTTGCACAGGGTCAGCCGCGGTAAACGATGACCTTGTCGCCGATCTTGATCCGGGCGTACATGTAGCTGATCGCCGCCTTGCTGCGCATGTTCACGCAGCCATGGGATGCACCGTTGTAGCCGCGGGCGGCGAAGTCCGGCGAGTAGTGC
>DATHIG010000666.1:0-2125 GCA_035490035.1 Actinomycetes bacterium | reverse complement strand
TTGGTCTCGGTGTGGCGAGCTTGCGCGTGAAGTCGCGTCGAGGCCGGGCATAGCAGCGAGGAGATCCCCCAACATCCGACGGTTGAGGGCGCCGGAACAGTCCACACTGCCGCCTCGCAGCACCCGCGCCGAATCGGCATCGGCGTACGTGACAAGTCGGTCCGAGGCGTCACCAGAGGGATCCGATGCTTGATCGTGGCCGGCGCTGGGACGACCAGCGCGGCCAGGTCGCCATCGTGGTGGCGCTGATGCTGGTGGTGCTGCTCGGCTTTGCCGCGCTGGTGGTCGATGTCGGGCTGAACTGGGCCGCCCGCACCCAGGCCCAGAACGCCGCCGACGCCGCCGCCCTGGCCGGGGTGATCGCGTTGCCGGGCGACCCGGCCGCCGCCGTCGACGACGTCCGGCGCTACCTGAACGCCAACGTGCCCGGTCTTGCCGGCGCGACCGGCTGGGAACACAACACCACCGACGCCGACGGCGACATCACCTGCTGGACGCCACCGGCCGAGGTCCCGCCGCCGGGCACCCACGGCTGTCAGCTCGGCGACACCGCGATCCAGGTGATCACCCCGCCGCTGCGGCCCGCCTATGCGTTCGCGGGCATCTTCGGACAGACCAGCAACCAGATCAAGGCGCTGGCCGCGGCCGTGCGCGGCCCGGCGGTGAACGGGCCAGCCCCCTGCGCCATCTGCCTGCTCGACCGGCACGCTCCGCAGGCGCTGTCGGTCTCCGGCAACGGCGACGTCACCGTGGCCAACGCCGGCGTCATGGTCAACTCTGACCACACCCAGGCCGCGGTCCTGAAGAGCAGCGGCGACCTCACCGCCGTCTCGACCCGTGTGGTCGGCGGCTGGACGGCCACCAGCAGCGGAGCGTTCACCCCGCCCCCGGTCACCGGTGTGGGGCCGCTGCCCGACCCGCTGGCCGATCTGGTCACGCCGGATCAGCTGGGCTCCCTGCCCGACCAGGGCTCGGTCTCGATCGGCGCGGCCGACCAGACCATCGATCCGGGCGTCTATGACACCATCGCGCTCACCGGCGGCGGGAACCTCACCATGAGCCCCGGGGTCTATGTCGTGACCGCGGGGCTGACACTCTCCTCCGGGTCGGTGCTTGGCAACGGCGTCACCGTGTACTTCGCCTGCTCAAGCTACCCGACCCCGTGCAGCGGGCCCGGTGCCGAATTCTCCCAGACCGGCACCGGCCAGTACCTGGCGACCCCGCCGATCACCGGGCCCTACCAGGGCCTGGCGTTGTTCTACGACCGGGGCAACACCGCCGGGCTGAGCTTCACCGGCAGCGGCGCCACCTTCACCGGCACCATCTACGCCAGGCAGGCCGCGATGGGCTTGGCCAGCGGCGGGGTGGTGCTGCAGCTCGACTCGCTGATCGTGGTCGACACCCTGCAGGTCAGCGCGAGCGCCGAGATTCTGCTCACCTTCGTCCCGGCCAACAACGCCGTCACCTCCACTTGGGGCGCCAACCTCATCAAATAGCGACGCCGGCCGCCTCCTGAAGCCAGTTCTCTGGCGGCAGGTGTAAGGGACGCCTGATCTAAGGTGGCGACGTAGCACAAACTACGATCTGCGTATCTATGGGTGACCGAGCAGCCGGCGGATGATGGCGAATAACTCCTGGTGCCGGCACGGGGAAGGTCGACATGAGCAGATACCATCCTCTCGGTGCGCTCGCAGGACAACGCCGCTCCACCCGCCAGGGTCGGACGCTGCCCGCGAGCCTCTCCCTTGTCCTCGTGCTCGCGTCGCTGACCGCCTTGGTGCTCTCGGCGGCACCGGCGGCGCGGGCGGCAACGCTCCCGGACGGCTTCCAGGAGTCGATCGTCTTCGGCGGCCTGACGCAGCCGACCGCCGTCCGCTTCGCAGCTGACGGGCGGGTCTTTGTGGCCGAGAAGCGTGGGGTGATCAAGGTCTTCGACAGCCTCTCGGACACCACGCCAACCGTCTTCGCCGACCTGCGGACGCAGGTGCACAACTACTGGGATCGCGGCCTGCTCGACGTCGCGCTCCCCCCCAACTTCCCCACGAACCCGTGGGTCTACGTCCTGTACACGTTCGACGCCGCCATCGGCGGCACCGCGCCGCGATGGGGCTCGGTCGGGGGAACG
>DATHIG010000665.1:0-4517 GCA_035490035.1 Actinomycetes bacterium | reverse complement strand
CGTCAATGTGATCCGGTCCAGCCCTGGCTGCAGCGCGCTGGGCGGTCATTGATCCACCGGGGGCGCGCCGCCCCGCGCATCTGGCCCTCCGGTCAGGCGCTGGAGAGGTCGCGGCGGCGGAAGCCGGCCAGGCCGGCGGCGACCAGCAGCGCAGTGACGGCGAGCAGCCAGACCAGGGGGGTGGCGACCACCTGGCCACCCGGGACCTTGGGAATGTGGCTGAACGGCGCGATGTCCAGCACCCACTGGTTGAGCTGCATCAGCGGGCCGAGCAGGACCAGGAACCCGAACACCGCCAGCGCCGCCCAGCTCACCGGGGCAAGCCGGGGTAGCAGGCCGAACAGTGCCATGGCGATGCCGGACAGGACCAGGACGGCGGGCAGCTGCACCAGCGCGCCGGACAGCACGCGTGGCAGCTGGCGCCCCACGTCCCCACCGACCAGCCCGTAGACCAGGCCCTCGGCCAGGCCGGCGGCCGCCAGCGCAACCGCCGGGCCGAGCAGCCCGAAGGCCAGGTGGCTGGCCGCCCACCGCAGCCGTCCGACCGAGGTGGCCAGCACCGGCTCGGCGCGCAGGCTCTCCTCCTCGGTGCGCAGCCGCAGGGTGGCCTGGATCCCGTACCCGGCGGCCGCCAAGGCGAAGATGACCATCGCCCCGGCGATGTAGGCGTCGCTCAGCGCCTTCTCGCCACCCAGCCGCTCGAGCAGGTCCTTGAGCTGCGAGCTCTCGCTCGCCATGTCGTTGACGCTGTCGGCGACACTGCCGATCACCGCCCCCATCACGGCGAGCCCGGCACTCCAGCCGAGCAGCATGCCCCGGTGCAGCCGCCATGCCAGGGCCAGCGGGCTGCGCAGCGAGGGCGCTGCCGTGGCCGGGCCGAGCCGTGCCGGCAGGACGCCGGCGCCGACGTCGCGGCGCGCCAACAGCGCCAAGGCCGCCGTCGCCATGACCACAACGAACACGACCGCGAGGGCGAAGACCCACCAGCGCTCACCCGCGTAAGAGCGGGTCTGCTGCGCCCAGCCGATCGGCGACAGCCAGGACAGCCACCCCAGCCCGCCGCCGCTGCCGCTGGTGTCGCCGGCGGCGCGCAGCAGGTAGGCCAGGCCGAGGGCGCCGAGCCCGAGGCCCCTGGCGGCGCCGGCGCCCTCGGTCAGCTGGGCGGCCACCGCCCCCACGGTGGCGAACATCCACCCGGCGGCCGTCACCGACAGGCCGAACGCGACCGAGCCGGTGGCCGGAAGCCCAAGGCCGAGCATCCCGGCCGCGAGCAGCCCGCCGAGCGCCAGGTCGGCGGCGAAGGTGACCAGCAGCACCGCCGCCAGCGGCGCGTTGCGGCCGACCACGGTGGCGCCCAGCAGCTCGCGGCGTCCCGCCTCCTCGTCGGTGCGGGTGTGCCGGATGACAGTGAGCACGCTGGCCAGGCCCACCATCGTGAAGACGAGCCCCGCCCGCCAGGTGGTGAGCGCCCCGAGGGTGGCGTCGAACGCCGGCCCGAGCATGGCGAGCAGCCCTGGGGTGCTCAGGATCGTCCCGTAGAGCTCCCGCAGTGCCGCCGGGGTGGAATAGAACTGGTCGAGGGCTGCCGCCGTCTGGACCGGGAGGAGGGCCAGGGCGAGGATCCAGAGCGGCAGCAGCAGGCGGTCTCGGCGCAGGATCAGCCGGACCAGCCCGCCGGTGCCGGCCAGGGTGCTCACCGCGACCCCCCCTGGCGGCCACCGTCGGCGTCCGCCCCGGCTGGCCCCTGGGCCTGGTAGTGGCGCAGGAACAACTCCTCAAGGGTCGGCGGCTGGCTGACCAGGCTGACCACCCCAGCCGCCACCAACTGCCGCAACACCAGATCCAGCCGGACCGTCTCGACCTGCAGCCCGACCCGGGTCCCCTCCACCCGCAGATCATGGACCCCAGCCAACCCCTCCAACCCCACCGGAGGGCTGGCCAACTCCGCCTGGATCGAGGTCCGGGTCAGGTGCCGCAGCTCGGCCAGGGTGCCCGACTCCACCAGCCGACCAGCCCGGATGATGCTGACCCGGTCGGCCAACGCCTCTACCTCGGCCAGGATATGACTGGACAACAGCACCGTCCGCCCCCGGGGGCGTTCCTCCTGCTCGATCCAGTCGCGGAACACCTCCTCCATCAGCGGATCAAGCCCAGAGGTGGGCTCGTCCAGCAGCAGCAACTCCACGTCGGAGGCCAACGCCGCGATCAGGGCGACCTTTTGCCGGTTACCCTTGGAATAGGTGCGTGCCTTCCTGCTGGGGTCCAGGTCGAACCGTTCCAGCAGGCTGGCCTTGCGTTTAGGGTCAAGGCCGCCCCGCAGCCGGCCCAGCAGGTCGATCACCTCGCCACCAGACAGGCTGGGCCACAAGGTGACGTCCCCGGGGACATAGGCCAGCCGCCGGTGCAGCCCGACCGCATCGGCCCAGGGGTCGCCGTCCAGCAGCCGGACCTGGCCGGCATCGGCCCGCAGCAGCCCCAGCAGGACCCGGATGGTGGTGGTCTTCCCGGCCCCGTTAGGACCAAGGAAGCCATGCACCTCCCCGCTCCCAACCCGCAGATCCAACCCATCCAACGCCCGAGTCGCACCAAAGGCCTTCACCAGACCCGAGATCGAGATCGCGGTCGACATTGGGTCTTCACCGCCTCCTCCATGAAGACCGCCCTGGCCTTCCTCTTGCTTCACACGCTACTACCGGCCCAGCTGCCCCGCGGGGGCTCAGTGGGGGGCCGGGCTGCGCTCCGCGTCCGGAGCCGCCGGTGCCGCCGAACCGCCGCCCTCCTTCACCACACGGCGGCGGGCCCGCCAACCCAGCCACAGGACCACCAGCGCGCCGCCGTAGCGGCTGGCGAACCCGGCCAGGGTGTCGACCAGGTCGCCGGCCGGCGACCCGCGGGCGCCGGTGCCGACCGCCGGGGGGCCGGCCGGGGCCAGCGGCACAAGGGTGATCGAGAGGGCGACCGCGACCAGGCTGGTCAGGCCCCACGGGATCGCGGCCACGATGCCGAGCAGCGGCACCTCGTGCCAGTAGAAGACCCAGGGAGTCAGCAGCAGGTAGGCCAGGAAGAAGGTGGCGATCCGCGGCCACGGGTCGACACCGGCCCGTAGCTTCCGCGCGACCAGCACGAACGCGACCAGGATGCCGGCGATGGCCAGCTGCCGTCCCAGCCGCGCCCCCACGGCGGCCGCCGCCGGGTCGGACAGGCCGAACACCGGCAGCACCGCGGCCAGCAGCCGCCGGACCAGGTTGGGTGGGCTGCCGCTGGAGAAGTGGCCGCTCACGTCGACGGCGCTGGTGAGCAGCTTGCCGCCGGCGCTGGCGTAGGGCAGGTAGACGAGCGCGGTCAGCAGGGCGCCGAGCAGCCCCAGCCCGGCGACGGTCGCCACCTTGGCCCGTGGACTCGGCCGGCCCGCGGCCAGCCAGATCGCGTACAGGGCGGCCAGCGGCCCCATGTAGACCTTGACCAGGAAGCAGCCGACCAGCAACAGGAAGGCCACCAGGTGGCGGCCCCTGCGGTGGGCGAGCACGGCCCCGGCCAGCACCAGCAGCAGCAGGGCGTCGACATGGGCCGACATCCCGATCGACTGCAGCACCATCGGGTTCCAGCCGATCAGCAGCAGCGGCCAGCGCGGGTCCTGGCCAAGCCCAGGGTCGGTCCGCAGGGCACCGACCAGCAGCCAGATGGCGGCCAGCTCGGCCGCGACCAGCACCAGCTTGGTCAGGACCACCCAGGTGAGCAGGCTCGGCCCGGCCGCCATGGCCAGCAGCCGAAGCAGCAGCAGGAACGGCGGCCCATAGACGGGACCGAACAGCCGCCACGACCAGAACTTGTGCCACGGGTCGGTCGGGTGCTGGTCGGGGAACGACAGGTAGGGGTTGGCGCCGTACTCGGTCTGGACCTTGCCGTAGAACGAGTAGGCGTAGACGTCCTTGGAGGCAACCGGCGGGACCAGCAGGGCGAGCAGGTGGAGCACGGCGATCCCGGCCAGCAGCAACCCCCAGCTGGGGCGCCGGCCCCGGCGCCACTGCCAGACAGCCAGGGCGAAAGAGGCCATGGAGACGACCCAGAACGCCGTCACCTGCCCCTGGGGACGCAGCTCGACGTCGAAGTCGCGGTTGGTGGGCAGCCGGTGCAGCTCCAGGAACCTTGGCGCAAGGGGCACCACCAGGAACAGCCCGACCCCGGCGACCAGCCCGGCAAGGCAGGCCAGGAACACCGCCCGGTCGGACAGCCGCCCCAGGGTCCTCATCGGGCCGCTCGGCCACCCGCGGCCAGGCGGCCGGCCAGGGACCCGGCGGCGGCCGCGGCGGCGAAGAACAGCGGGTCCTGGTCGGGTCCCCGGCCCATCGAGGTCACCTCGAGGTCCCAGGCGGCCAGCAGCTTGGCCGGCTCGGGGGTGGCCACCCTGACCAGGTCGTGGCGGCCGGCGACACCGGCGTCGGCGAGCTGGCGGTCGACCAGGGCCCGCAGCTGGGGGTCGGCCAGCTCGGGCACGGCCACCGTCGACCTGGCAAGGG
>DATHIG010000664.1:0-5759 GCA_035490035.1 Actinomycetes bacterium | reverse complement strand
CACGATGGTTCGCGATCATGAGGTCGAGCGGAAGACAGCACTTCGAAGTGCCCTGGTACCTGGAGAGAACCATGTATGCATCCGATCCGGCCGCCGGCCTGGCATCGCCGAGCAGCTGCCGGGCCCGCGAGGTGCTCGAGCGCATCGGCGACAAGTGGTCGCTGTACGTCATCCACCTGCTCGGCGGCGGCACCAGGCGGTTCAGCGACCTGCGCCGGATGATCGACGGAATCAGCCAGCGGATGCTCACCGTCACCTTGCGCGGGCTGGAACGCGACGGGCTCGTCGCCCGCACGGTGCACCCGACCGTCCCGCCCCGCGTCGATTACGCCCTGACCCCGATGGGCCATACCCTCCTCGATACTGTCGGCGCCCTGATCGAGTGGGCCGACGAGCGCCTGCCCGAGATCGACGCCGCCCGGGCCGCCTACGACCGCCGGTCGGCAATGCTCGACGCCTCCCTCAACAGGCACCCAGAGCCCGGCGCCCTCCGCGATCCAGCCGACCGGGCGAGGGGGCCGCACCAACCCGTCCGGAGCTGAGGCACGACCCAAGCCGCCGCTGACGTCGTGGCATGCTGGCCGCGTTGTGATGGCTTGTGTCGTTCTGGGGAGGATCGCGAGTGAGGCTTGGCCTGCACTACTGGACCTATTCGACGCCGTCCGATCCGACGAGGATCGCTTCGACCCTGGCCGAGACCGCGCGCATCGCCGAGCAGGCGGGGGTCTCCTCGTTCACCGTGATGGACCACTACTTCCAGATGGAGCACGCGGGCTCGGCCGAGGAGCCGATGCTGGAGGGGTACACCACGCTGGGCTATGTGGCGGCCACCACCGAACAGATGACCCTTGGCCTGATGGTCACCGGCGTCATGTACCGCCACCCGGGGCTCCTGGCCAAGATCGTGACCACCCTCGACGTGCTGTCTGGTGGCCGGGCCAGGTTGGGCATCGGCGCCTCGTGGTACGAACGCGAGCAGCGCGGTCTGGGCGTGCCGGTCGTGCCGGTGGCCGAGCGGTTCGAGCGCCTGGAGGAGACGGTGCAGATCTGCCTGCAGATGTGGAGCGACAACAACGGTCGGTTCAACGGCCGGCACTACCAGTTGGCCGAGACGCTGTGCGTCCCAGCGCCGATCCGTCGGCCCCATCCGCCGATCCTGATTGGCGGTGGCGGGGAGCGGAAGACGCTGCTGCTGGTGGCGCGCTACGCCCAGGCCTGCAACCTGTTCGGGTCCATCCCGGCCGACGTCGCCCGCAAGCTGGAGGTGCTGCGGTCGCACTGTGACAGCGAAGGACGGGACTACGACAGCATCGAGAAGACTGTGCTCGCCGTGCGGCCGGCGCTGGCCGACGTCGACGCGTTCATCGCCGCGGCCGGCGAGTACGCCGCGCTCGGCGTGACCGAGCTCGAGGCGATGCCTGACCGGCATCCGGTCCAGTTCGCCGAGCAGCTTGCCGAGCGGGTGCTGCCAAGGCTGGCCGAGGTCGGCTGACCTGCGGTAGCCGACGTCACCCGCCATTGCTCCGCCTGCTGAACGAGTCGGGTGGCGCCGGCACTCCCAAACCGCATGACAGCGAACGCTCCGATGGGCTCAACCGCGCGAGCGCGGCCGGCTGACCCCGGTGAGCTCGGGGGCGGGCGCGGTCGGCTCGGGGGTGGGGACCGACGGTGGGACCAGCAGCAGGCGGGCGGCCCATGCGGGCAGCCACCAGTTCCAGCGGCCGAGGAGGGCGACCAGGGCCGGGACCAGGAGGATGCGCAGGATGGTGGCGTCGATCAGGATGCCGGCGCCCAGCGCGGTGGCCATGATCTTGACGTCGAGCTCAGGGACGGCGGCCATCGAGGCGAAGGACAGGAACAGGATCAGCGCGGCGCAGGTGACCAGGCGGCCGACGCGACCCAGGCCCTGGACGATGGCGGTCTCGGTCGAGCCGGTGCGGTCGTACTCCTCGCGCATCCGGGCGAGCAGGAAGACCTCGTAGTCCATGGAGAGGCCGTACAGGAAGGCGAAGGCCATCAGCGGCACCCACATGGCGATCGCCCCGGTGGCCGGGATCCCCCAGATGGCCTGGGAGCCGAAGCCCTCCTGCCAGACCAGCACCAGCACCCCGTAGGCGGCGCCGATCGACAGCAGATTGAGCACGATCGCCTTGAAGGCGAGCAGCAGCGAGCGGAACGCCCTCGCCAGCAGCAGGAAGGTGACCACGGCGACGGCGGCCAGCATCAGCGGGAAGCTGCCGTACAGGGCCCGGGTGGCGTCCACGGCCAGCGCACCGCTGCCGCCGACCCTGGCCTCCGGCAGCTCGGTCGCGGCCAGGTCGCGGACCCGCTCGACGGTCGCCTCACCGGCGTCGCCGCTGGTCTCGCTGACCGGCAGGACGCTGACGAGCCCGCTGCCGTCCCGCTCCCAGGCCGGCCCGCTGGGGGCGACCGCGGCCTGCACACCGGCAACCCCGGCCAGGCGTCCGGCCGTCTCCCGCCGGTCGACACCGGCCGGGACCAGCACCTCGATCGGGGTGAGGACGCCGCTGCCGACACCGGCCCGCTCCAGGGTGTCGAGGGCCTCGCGGGCCGGACCGGAATGGGCGAGGACGGCGGCCGGCGGCTCGCCGAGGCGAAGGCCGAGCGCGGCCACGCCAAGGGGCACGAGGACCACCAGGGCGGCCAGGGTGGCCAGCCAGCGGTGGCGGGCGACCCCGGCCGCCCAGCCGGTCCAGAGCCGGCTCGCTCCCCGCGCCCGGCCGGCGGCCCCACGACGAGACCAGCGGCGACCCGCCGGCCAGTCCAGCCGCGGGCCGACGGTTGCCAGCAGCACCGGCAGCAGGGTGAGGGTGACCAGCGTCGCCGCCAGCGGGATGAGCAGGCCCGCGTAGCCGATGCTGCGCAGGAACGGAACCGGGAGCAGGACAAGGGCCAGCAGGCCGACGGCAACGGTGCCGCCGCTGGTCACCACCGCCCGGCCGGCGGTGGCCATCGCCCGGTGCACGGCCTGCTCGCGGTCGTGGCCGGCCGCAAGCTCTTCCCGCCAGCGGGTGACCAGCAGCAACGAGTAGTCGACGGCCACACCCAGGCCGATCAGGGCGACCAGGAACTGGGCGATGAAGCTGACCTCGACCAGGCCGGTCAGGCCGAGGACGGCCAGGAAGGTGGTCAGGATGGCGACGGCGGCGACCAGCAGCGGCACAAGGGCCAGGAACGAGCCGAACACGAACGCCAGCACCACCAGGGCGCCGAGGCCCCCAGCCAGCGTCTCGACCAGCACGCCGGTGTCGGCCGGCTCGGTGGCCGCCTCGGCGCGCAGCTCGTCCAGGCCGGTCACCTGGACGGTCGCGCCGGCCGGGAGGGCACCCCGCAGACGCTCGGCGAGTGCCGGCCCGATGTCGGGGTCGCCGCCGTCCGGGCCCTGGTAGGGCCCCCAGACCAGCCCGTAGACGGTCCGCCCGCCGTCCACCACCAGGCGCCGGTCGTCGGTGGTGGCCGGCCAGGCCAGCACCCGCAGCCGCTGGTCGGCGGCGACCGCGGAGAAGGCCCGGTCGAGGGCCTCCCTGGCCCCTGGGCTGTCGACGGTCGTACCAGGGGGCAGGGTGACGACCGGCACCAGCGGGTTGCCAGGACCGCCGTTGCCGTAGCTGCGCAGGATGGCGACGTTGGCCTCGTAGCCTTCCTCTCCAGGGAAGGAGAACTCCTGGGACAGCCGGCCCGGCACCACCCCGGCCGCGGCCACGCCAGCGACCAGGACCACCAGCCAGGCCGCGACAACGGCGAGCTTGTGGCGGAGCAGGAACTCGGTGAGGTGCGGCATCGGTCTCCTCCTGGATGGCCACGGAAGCTGGACGGCTTGATCGTGGACCGGGCACCGGCCGGGGTCGTCGGCCGCGGAGCGGCTCCGCGACTGCACATCCAGCGCAGGCGGGACCTGGCGACTACCGCCCCGGGCGTACCTCAGCCGGCGTGGCCTGGGGTGACCAGGCCGGACTCGTAGGCGAACACGACCAGCTGGGCCCGGTCGCGGGCGCCGAGCTTGACCATGGCCCGGCTCACGTGGGTACGGGCGGTTGCCGGGCTCACCACCAGCCGCTCGGCGATCTCCTCGTTGGACAGCCCGGCCCCGGCCAGCGCCATGACCTCCCGCTCGCGGCCGGTCAGGGCGGCCAGGTCGACACCGGCGGTTACGCTGGCCTGGCGGCGGGCGGCGGTGAACTCGGCGATCAGGCGGCGGGTGACGCTGGGTGCCAGCAGGGCCTCGCCGTCGGCGACCACCCGCACCGCCCGCAGCAGCTCCACCGGGTCGGTGTTCTTGAGCAGGAAGCCGCTGGCCCCCGCGGCCAGGGCCTCGAACACGTACTCGTCCAGCTCGAAGGTGGTCAGCACCAGGACCCGAACCCCGGCCAGCAGCTCGTCGGCGACGATGCGGCGGGTCGCCTCCAGCCCGTCCAGCACCGGCATGCGAATGTCCATCAGGACCACGTCGGGCCTGGTCGAGCGGGCCAGCTCGACCGCCGCCGCCCCGTCCCCGGCCTCGCCGACGACCTCGATGTCGTCCGCGTCGTCCAGCAGCGCCCTGAAGCCGGCCCGGACCAGCCCCTGGTCGTCGACCAGCAGGACCCGGATCATCCTGACCCTCCGACCGGGAGGGTGGCGTGGACGCGGAAGCCGCCCTCGGGGCGCGGGCCGGCCTCAAGGGTGCCGCCGAGGGCCCTGGCGCGCTCCCGCATCCCGACGAGCCCTTGGCCGCCGCCCTTGCGGTACTCGCGTGCCGGGCCTCGGCCGTCGTCGGTGACCTCGACGACCACCCCGCCGCCGTGGTGGGTGACGGTGACCTCGGCGCTGCTCGCCCCGGCGTGGCGCACGACGTTGGTGAGCGACTCCTGCACCACCCGGTAGCAGGCCAGGTCGACCGCGGGCGGGAGCCGTCGCGGCTCGCCCTGGAACGCCACCCGGACCTTGACCCCGGCACCGGCCGCCTGGGCGACAAGGGCGTCGAGCTCGGCCAGGCCGGGCGCCGGGGCCAGTGGCGCCTGGCCGTCGTCGCCGGCCCGAAGCACGCCAAGCATCGCGTGCAGCTCGCCGAGCGCCTCGTCGCTGGCCTGGCGGATCGCGGCCAGGGAGTCGGCGGCCTTGTCCGGCCGTCGGTGCAGCAGATGGGCGGCGACCCCGGCCTGGACGCTGATCACCCCGATGGTGTGCGAGACGACATCGTGCAGCTCCCGCGCGATGCGCATGCGTTCCTCGTCGACCCGGCGGCGGGCCTCCTCCTCCCTGGTCCGTTCGGCCCGCTCGGCCCGGTCCCGGAGCTCGGCCACGTAGGCCCGCCTGGCCCGCACCGCCTCACCCCACCACATCGCCGCCAGCACCGTCACGGCCGCGTACAGCGGTTCGCCGTCGAACATGGTGTCGCCGTAGAACACCATCTCGGCGGCGGCGACCGCCACCGCCACCGCCCCGCCGGCCAGCCAGGCCTGGCGCCGTGGGATGGTGGTGGCGACGGTGTACAGCGCCGGGAAGATGGCCAGGCTGGATGGCCCTTCCGGGTAGGTGCGGCCGGCGTAGGCAAGCGCGGACGCGACGGTTACGGCCAGGACCCCCAGCGGCCAGCGCCGCCGCAACAGCAGGGCCGCGGCCCCGGCGACCAGCAGCACGTAGGCCCAGGCGTCGAGTGGCCGCCACCCAGGCGATTGGCCGACGACCTCCGAGACCCTCGCCCCGAACACCTGGACCAGGCCGATCCCCAGGGCGACCAGCACGTCGACGACCAGGGC
>DATHIG010000663.1:0-4538 GCA_035490035.1 Actinomycetes bacterium | reverse complement strand
CGGTCAGGCGCCGAGGGCGCGCTGGTAGGCGGCGGCGGTCAGGGCGGCGCAGCGGTCCCAGGTGAAGGCGCCGGCTCGCCGGCGGCCGCGGGCGGCGGCGTCCTGGCGTGCCGCCGGGTCGGTGGCAAGCTTGGCGATGGCCGCGGCCAGGGCGTCGGCGTCGCCGGGGTCGACCAGGGTGGCGGCGTCGCCGGCGACCTCGGGGAGCGACCCGCCGGTGGTGGTGACCACCGGGACGCCGCAGGCCATCGCCTCCAGCACCGGCAGGCCGAAGCCTTCGTAGCGGCTCGGGTAGACGAACACGTCGGCCCCGGTGAACAGGGCCGCCTTGTCGGCCTCGGGCACGTAGCCGGGCAGCACGATCCGGTCGGCCACTCCGCTGGCCGCGACCGCCGCCGACAGCGCCCCCGCCCCCCACCCGGCAAGGCCGGCCAGCACCAGCCGGTGGGGCAGCTCACCAGCCAGGGCGGCGAACGCCCGGACCAGCGCCGGCAGGTCCTTGCGGGGCTCGACCGTGCCCCGCCCGAGCAGGTAGGGGCCGTCCAGCCCGAGGCGGCGCCGGACCACGTCGACTGCCTCGGCGCTCGCCGGGTGCAGGTCGGTGCCGAGGGGGGTCACGTCGACCCGGTCAGCGGGGACGTCGAGGCGCTCGGCCAGGTCGGCGGCGGTGGTCGCGGACACGCACAGCACCCGGGTGGCGGCGGCGACGGCGCGGCGCATGGCCCAGCCGAAGTAGCGGACCTTGCTGGCCTCGTGCCACTCCGGGTGGGTGAGCAGGGTCAGGTCGTGGACGGTCACCACCTGGGGCAGCCGGGCCCGCAGGGGCAGCTCGTAGTGGACGCCGTGGAGCAGGTCGGCCCCGGCCGCCCGAGCGGCCCGGCCGGACAGCAGCTGGGTCCAGGCGATCCTGGCCGGCCGCCCGGCCCCGGCCGCGGCCACCGGGTGCAGCCGCAGGCCGGGCGCGGCCAGCACCCCGGACGACCCGGGAGCGCAGAACGCCTCGACCTCCAGGTCGTCGCGCCCGGCGAGGCCGGCAAGGACCCGGGCCACGTACACCCCGGCCCCGGTCAGCCGCGCCGGCACGGCCGTGGCGTCGACCGCCACCCTGGGCCGCCCCCGGTTCACCGCTGCGCTCCGCCGGCGGTTCCCCAAGCTCTCCGGCGGCACCCGTGCGCCCCGCCGGCGGTTCCCCGAGCTCTCCGGCGGCTCACCGGGACCGCTCCGCCACCTCGCGGTAGGCGGCCCAGGTGGCGGCGGCGGTCGCGCGCCAGGTGAGGCCGGCCGCCCGGCGCCGGCCGGCCTCGGCCAGCCGCCGGCGCAGCGTGGCGTCGCCGGCCAGCCGGACCAGGCCGGCGGCGATGGCGCTCCGGTCCAGGGGGTCGACCAGCAGGGCCGCGCCCCCGGCGACCTCGGGCAGGCTGGAGCGGTCGCTGGTCAGCACCGGGATGCCGTGGGCCATCGCCTCCAGCACGGGCAGGCCGAACCCCTCGTACAGGCTCGGGTAGGCCAGGCCGTCGGCCGCCCGGTACAGGGCGTGCAGGGTGGCGTCGCCGACCGGGCCGGCCAGCTTGACCCGTACCGAGTCCCAGGTCGGCCGGAGCCGTGGCCCCCAGCCGACCGGCCCGACCACCACCAGCCAGTGGTCGGGCAGCTCGGCGGTCACCTCGCCGAAGGCGGCGAGCAGGCGGGGCAGGTTCTTGCGGGGCTCAAGGGTGCCGACCGCCAGCAGGAACGGCCCGCGTACCCCGAGGTCGCGGAGCAGGCGCTCGGCCCCCACCCGGTCCGGCGCCGGTGGGACATCCACCCCGAGCGGGGTGATGGTGACCCGGCCCCGGTCGACGCCGTAGAGCTCGGCCAGGTCGCGGGCGGTCGCCTCCGAGGGGACCAGCACCCGCGCGGCCTCGTCGGCCACGATCCGGGCCGACCGCTCGTGGTAGCGGCGGCCGGCGGCCGGGTAGGCGTCCGGATAGTGGCGGAAGGCCAGGTCGTGGACGGTGGCGACCAGCGGCCGACCCCCGGTCGGGGGGACGGCGGCGCTGGTCGCGTGGACCAGGTCGAGGGTGTCGAGCAGGCCGCCGGGCAGCCCTGGGCGGCGCATGGTCACCCAGCTTCTGGTCAGCAGCCGGCCCGGCCAGGCCAGCTGCCTGGTCGAGGCCGCCGGGAGCCCGACGGCGTCCAGCCGCTGCCTCGGATGGCGGGCGACCAGGAAGCGCACCGCCCCCCGGTCGACCGTCGCCTCGACGGGAAGGTGCGTGGCCAGCGCCCTGACGTAGCGCCCGACCCCGCCCGGCACCGGCCGCAGCAGCTGCTCGGCCACCACCCCGACCCGTGGCCCACCCAGCCCCGCCGGCCCACTCTCCGGGCCGGCCGCCGGGGCCGAAGACGGGGTGGCCGCCGGGCCCGGAGACGGGGTGGCCGCCGGCCGCGGCTCCGGGCCGCCGTCGGGCGGGACGGCGGTCACCCGCCGGCCTCCACAACCAGCCGGTGGGCGGGCGCGGTCACCCGCGGGCATCCACGACCAGCCCGGTAGGCGGGCGCGGTCACCGGCCGGCCTCCAGGGCCCGGTGGTAGGCGGACAGGGTTGCCTGGGCGCAGCTCTCCCAGGTGAAGCCGGCCGCCCTTGTCCGGCGGGCCGCCGCGGCCGGCTCGCCGCCGGGGTCGTCCAGCACCCAGGCGATGGCGTCGGCCAGGGCGGCGGCGTCACCGGGCGCCACCAGCTCGGCCTGGTCGCCGAGGACCTCGCGCAGGGCCGGCAGGTCGGCCGCGACCACCGGGGTGCCGCAGGCCAGCGCCTCGAGGGCCGGCAGCCCGAACCCCTCGTACCAGGAGGGGAACACCAGCGCCGAGGCCCCGGCGACCACCCTGACCAGGTCGTCCTCGGGAAGGTAGCCGGGGGTGCGCAGCGCCTCGGGCGGCAGCCCGGCGATGTCCACCGCCGCTCCCCAGCCCGGCGGCCCGACCAGCACCAGCGGCGGGACCGCACCCGCCCCCGGCCCGCTGGCCGGCCCCCCGGCGGCCCCCCGGACGCCGGCCAGCAGCTCCCGGTAGGCGGCGAGCAGGGTCGGGAGGTTCTTGCGGGGCTCGCGGCTGCCGACGAACAGCAGGTAGCGCTCGGGCAGCCCGTGGCCGGCCAGCCAGGCCGGGTCGGGCGGGGCCGCCTGGCGCCACACCTCCCCGACCCCGAGCGGGGTCACCACCAGCCGCTCCGGCGCCAGCCGGTACTCCTGCGCCACCTCGGCGCCGACGGCGGCGGTGGGGGTGCACACCACCGCCCCCCGGGCCAGGGCGCGGGGGACCAGGTCGCGGTAGCGGGCCGAGGCGTGGCTGACCATCTCCGGGTGGCGCAGGTAGGTCAGGTCGTGGATGGTGACGACGGTGGCGGCCCGCCGGGCCGGCGGGGCGACGAAGTTGGTGGCGTGGAACACGTCGACCGGCCCGGCCAGCCACTCGACCGGCGGCCAGGGCAGCCGGGCCCAGGCGGCCTGGAGCAGCCGCGCCGGCACCCGCCGGCGCCCGAACCGCACCCGCGGCCCCTGCGGAGCCACCGCCGGCAGGTCGCCGGTCCCGCGCCAGCTGAACGGGATCAGCGCCACCTCCTCCGGCTCCGGGCCGGCCGACCCGGCCAGCGCCCCGGCCAGCGCGGCCACGTACCGCCCAATCCCCGTCCGCGGCCCCAGCAACGGTGTCGCGTCCATGGCAACTCTCATGGTGCAGTTACACAGCTGGGAGGGGACCATGCCGCGGTCCGCGATCCATGCGGGGGGAGCTCCGGCTCCGCTCCACCGCCACCCAGGAGCGCCGGTGCCATGGCCGGGGTGGGTGCGCGGGTCACCGCAGCACCAGCCAGCGTTCCAGTCGCCTGCGGTCGACCGCTGCCCGGCGGGCGAGGCGCCGGCGGCGGACCAGCATGGCCGGGAGCAGGCGCAGGTAGGAGCCGAGCACCCGCAGGCGCAGCAGGGTCGGGCGGACCGGGGGGCGGCGGTGGGTGTGGCGGGCCCTTGCCACCTCGCGCAGGGCCAGGGAGACGGTGGTCAGCGGGTAGCGCAGGACCTCCCTGGCAGCCAGGCCAGCCCTGGCGTTCTTGGTCAGCATGAGCAGCCGGTTGCGGTCGGTGTGGAACACGAACAGCGGCGACCACTCGACCGAGCTGGCCGAGTGGATGTGGCGGACCAGCGCGGCCGGCTGGTAGCGGATGGTCCAGCCCAGCGCCCGCAGCCGCCACGACAGGTCGGTGTCCTCGTAGTACAGGAAGAAGTCGTCGTCGAACACGCCGGCCTGGCGCAGCGCCTCGGTGCGGAAGCAGACGGCGCCCCCGCAGAAGGCGAACACCTCCTCCGGCCGCTGGTACTGGCCCCGGTCCAGCTCCTGGTAGGCCCGGTCGGCCCCGTAGCCGTCGCGGAACACCATGCTGCCGGCGTTGTTGAGCACGTCGACCAGGGGCACGCCGGCCGGGACCTCGAGCTCGACGTCGACCGGCTCCGGCTCGGCCTTGCCGCCCCCCGACCCGCCCGCCCAGGTCAGCTCCACCGGCTTGGTCG
>DATHIG010000662.1:0-2794 GCA_035490035.1 Actinomycetes bacterium | reverse complement strand
AGCGCCTTGCGCTGGTCGGCTTGGTCCTGGGTGCCGGTGGGCGCGGTTGCGGCGGCGGCGGCGGTGGTCGCGCCGACCAGGGCCAGGCCAAGGGCCAGGGTGGCCAGCACCTTGTGGGTTCGACGCATGGCATCCTCCTTTGTGAGTCGCTTCACAAGCAGTCTGACGGCCGACCGTTCCAGCAGCGTTACGGCGCGCGTTACGACGGCGCAGCCGCAGGTCCGACCTGGAGGAAGCGGTCGAACGTCGCCGCCGTGTGCTCGTGGCGGCGCGGGACGGTGAGTGGGGCGGGCGCCTGGCCCGCATCGTCATTCAGCTGGCCGTGTCGCGGGCGCCACGCATCGTGATGACCACGACCCCGGCGGCCAATACGAGGGCCGCGCAGAGTGCAGCGCCCCGGTCGTGCGGCGGCCGGGCGGGCCAGACTCATGGTGTGGTCCAGGCGGCTTGGAGGGCGTGCAGGGTGACCACCAGGTAGGCCAGCGGCCCGACCCAGGCCAGGGCGCCGCCGAGCAGGGCGGCGGTCAGCAGCGCGATGCCGGTGAGCCCGGCGAGGTCGCGTACCATGCCCAGGGTGCCGCCGGCCAGGTGGGCTGACGCGGAGCCGGCCGCCAGCGCGCCGACGGCGGCGCCGGCCAGCACCATGACGGTGCCGAGCCGCAGCAATGGCAGCCACCGGCCGGTGGCGCGTTCTGGCTCGCCGAACGGGCTGCGGGTCGTGACGCCGATCATCGCGGCAGCCCCGGCCTGGATGGTCAGCGGGAGCTGCCGGGAGGCCAGCCCGCTGCGCGGCATCCAGTGCAGCGCGGTGCGTAGGACGACGGCGCAGGCTACCAGTACCAGCAGGCAGGTCAGTGCGCGGCGGCTGGCCAGGTACAGGCGCACAAGCCGCAGGCCAGCCAGCCGCGGCCCGGCCGGCCGCGGCCCTGTGGTCGATGCCAGCCCGGAGGGCGGTCGGTCGACCCCGGCCGCGGTCACGGTAGCTCGCCGAGGGTGATCCGGCCGGCCCGTAGCGCGGTCAGGTGGTCCACCAGCCAGGCGTGGCGGGCAGCCGCCGGCAGCGCGGCGAACCGCTTGGCCGCGGCATAGTACGGCCGGTCGGGCGTCAGCGGCGGTACCCCGCTGTCGGGCGGCACGCCGGCGACCTGCGCTACTGCGGCCTGGATCGCCTGCTGTGCCAGCACCGTCGGGTTCGGCTGCCGCGCCGACCTGTTGCCTTGCTGGCTCTCGGTGTCTTGCTGGTCGCCGCCGCCGATGAGGGTGTTCAGGATCATCGGCAGGACTTGCCGCCGCAGGTGGCGAACGAATTCAGCGGTGGTGGTGTGTTCCTCACCCGGCAGGGCCATGCCGCTGAGGGGCAGGGAAAGCACCGGCGGGCTGCCACCGATGACCGGGCCAAGCATTTCAATGCCGTTGTGGGGTCGTTGCTGCAGGTGCGTGAACGCGACCTGCCAGACGCGGACCGGTGCGCCGGGCAGGCCAGCCACCTCGCTGAGCAGCGGGCCGAACGCGGCGGTTACGGCCGGCAGGAACGACCGGTAGGCCGGGTGCAGGCAGACCGGGACCGCGGCATGGCTGCAGACCGGGGTGTAGGCAATCGGCTTGTCATTGGCCGCGTCGTGCAGCGCGGGGAGGACGATACCGTGCGCCTCCGGCCTGGCGGTGCCGGCCAGCCCCACCCCGGTCCCGGCCGCCGCCAGCCCAGCCGCGGCGGCGACGGCGGCGGCGCAGCGCAGCCAGCGCCCGCCGGCGGCGGCCCGCAGGCCCAGCGCGCCCAGCACCGCAGCGGCCAGCCCGGCCAGGAACAGTACCTGGGTGATGGCAAGGTCGGGGAGGTAGGGGGAGAAGATCCCAAACGCGTTGGGCGGGAGGGCGCCTTGCACGTTCAGCGGCCAGATCTGCGCGTACGTGCTGTTGTGCTCGATCGCGATCGCGCCCGCCCCGAGCGCGATGAACACGGCCACCGCGACCAGTGGCGCGCTGAACCGGCTGGGAAGCAGCGCCCCGGCGGCGAACCCCAGGGCACAGGACGCCGCCATCATCGCGGCGCCGACCGCCACCGGCCACCACAGCGGGCCGCCCCAGGTGGCCTGCCGCGCGGTGATCCCGTACACCACGGCCACGCCGCCCAGGTAGGCCACGATCGCCCA
Organism: Actinomycetes bacterium; assembly: GCA_035490035.1. Lineage (GTDB taxonomy): Bacteria > Actinomycetota > CALGFH01 > CALGFH01 > CALGFH01 > CALGFH01. Next base: position 644 of record DATHIG010000662.1, on the reverse strand, counting down.
GCAGGTGGTCGCGGCCCAGGTGGCCAGCTGGCCAGCCCAGCGCGGCAGCGCGGTCACCCCCACCAGGTCGGCGCTGCGGCGCCGGCCCTCCCGCGATCCCATCCAGGCGGCCGCGCCCGCCACCAGCGGCGCGGACGCCAGCAGGGCCTGCTGCTGGAGCATCGGGGCGCGCAGGTTCCACAACGGCGGAAGGGCCATGCTTGGGCGGTAGGTGCTGAACCAGAACAGCGCCGCGAGCAGCGGTAGCATCCACAGCATGCCGTTGCGGCGCAGCTCGATCCGCAGCAGTCGGGCAGCGGTCAGCGGGCCAGCGCTCGCGGCACGCGGCGGCCCGTGCCGGACCGGGGCGTCGGTCGCGGCGGTCATGACCGTGCCGCCGTGGTGGATCGCGCCGCCGCCAGCACCGCGCTGTAGCCGCGCTCCAGCGGGGCATCGCCCGCCGCGGCGGTCCCCTCGGCGCGGGCGGTCAGCTCGACCGGGGTGCCGTGAAAGACGAGCTTTCCCTGGTCCATCAGGGCGACCTGGGTGCAGGCGGCGCCGACATCCTCGACCAGGTGGGTGCTGACGATCACGGTGGCGCGCCGGCCAAGGTCGCGTAGCAGGGCGCGGAACGCTACCCGCTGCTCAGGGTCCAGCCCGGCGGT
>DATHIG010000661.1:0-2743 GCA_035490035.1 Actinomycetes bacterium | reverse complement strand
CGCACCGGCCGCCAGGCGGGCAGGGAGGGGCAGGCTACGGGAGACCTGCCCCTCCCTCCGCCGTCCGCACTGGCCAGCGGAGTCATCGACGGGATGCTGGTCGGTGTGCTGGTCTGGGCGATCCTCACCGTGACCCTGCTGCCGGCGCTTGGCACGTCGGCGGCGGGGTTGTTTCCCACCCTGCTGGTCTGTCTGGGTGCCGGCGGCACGGTCGGCCCGGGCTTGCAGGCCGCGTTGCGCGGCGGCCGGGCCAGGCGGCTGCCCGCCGCCGCCGGTCCGAGCCGGCGCCGGGTCGTCATCCTCGGTGGCGGGTTCGGCGGCGTGAGCGCCGCCCGCCGGTTCGAGCAGCTGCTTCCCTGGACCCCGTGGCTGGACGTGACCCTGGTCAGCCGGCGCAACTACCTGCTCTTCACGCCGATGCTGGCCGAGGTGGCGGCCGGCTCGGTGGAGGCCGGCAACGTCGGCGTGCCGCTGCGGGCCGCCTGCCCCAGGACCAGGTTCCGCCGGGCCGAGGTGCTCGGCGTCGACCCCGACCGGCGGGTCGTCCACCTGCGCAGCGGCGACGCCCTGGAGACGCTGCCCTACGACCACCTGGTGCTCGCCCTTGGGGCGGTACCCAACCTCCGAGACCTGCCCGGCGTGGCCGCCAACGCCCATACCCTTGCCACCCTCGAGGATGCGCGGCTGCTGCGCGACCATGTCGTCGGGCGGCTCGAGCAGGCCGACCAGGAACCCGACCCGGCCGAGCGGCGCCGCTGGCTCACCTTCGTGGTGGCCGGCGGCGGGTTCGCCGGCACCGAGGCCGTGGCCAGCCTGTTCGACCTGGTCCACAGCGTGCTCCGCTACTTCCCGCACATCCGCGCCGGCGAGCCCCGATTCGTGCTGGTCCACTCGCGCGACCGCATCCTGCCCGAGCTGGGCGACCGGCTGGCCGACTACGCCAGCGGCAAGCTGGTGGCCCGGGGCGTCGAGCTTCGCCTGGGGGTGACGGTGGCCGCCGCCGACCCCGACACGGTCCTGCTGAGCGACGGCGAGCGGCTGCCGGCCCGCACCCTGGTCTGGGCGGCCGGGACCCGACCGAGCCCGGTGCCGGGAACCGCGGTGGGGTCGGGGTTCCAGCGCGGCGCCGCGGTGGATCGGGCGGTCCCGGTCGACCCGACCCTGCGGGTGCGGGGCAGCGACCACATCTGGGCGGTCGGGGACGGCGCCCGCATCCCCGACCTGGCCCGGCGGGGGTCCGCTTGCCCCCCGACCGCGCAGCACGCGATCCGGCAGGGCAGGACCGTGGCCGACAACGTGGTCGCCTCCATGACCGGGGCGGCGCCCGAGCCGTTCCACTTCCGCCGGCTCGGGTTCCTGGTCCCGCTGGGGCGCCAGAGCGCCGCCGCCGAGCTGCGCGGGCTGCGCTTCTCCGGCCTGCCGGCCTGGCTGCTGTGGCGGGGCATCTACCTCTGGAAGCTGCCCGGGCCGCAGAACCGGCTGCGGGTCCTGCTCGACTGGGCCATCGAGCTGCTCTTCCCCAGGGAGATCGCCCTCACGGCCGGGGAGCGGCGCCCCGCGCCCCAGGCCGCGAAATGAGCGTCGCCAGGGATTCGGCGGCGCCGGCGGCCGGTCACGGCTCAGCCGCCAGGGCGGTGGCCGCCGGCGCCCCGGCGGGGATCGTCGGCGGCCTCGCCTTCGGCGCCGCCATGGCCCAGCTGGGTGTGCTCCCGACGGTCGCGACCCTGGTCGGGCTGGGCTCGTCCAGGGCCGGGTTCGCCGTCCACATGGCCATCTCGGCGGTGGTCGGCGCCGGCTTCGGGCTGATGGTCCGCCGCCAGCGCTGCGGCCCGAGCGAGACCGTGTTCCTCGGTGCCGCCTACGGGGCGCTGTGGTGGTGCATCGGGCCGCTGACCCTGCTGCCACTGGCGCTGGGCGAGCCGCTGGCCTGGGAGCTGGCCGCCGCCCAGCGGGAGTTCCCCAGCCTGATCGGCCATCTGCTGTTCGGCGTCGGGACGGCGCTGGTGTTCGTGATCCTGCACGGGCCGGGCGACCACGCCGGACCGGCTCGGCGGCACCCGGCCGGGATGGGGATGCTGCTGCGGGGGGCGCTGGCCGGTGGGCTGGCGGCCCTGGCGCTACGGGCGGTGCTGGACGGCCGTGTCCCGGTCGTTGCCGTCGGAGCGGTCATCGGGCTCGTCCAGGCGGTCCTGAGCCCGCGGTCGGACCAAGGGATCGGCGCCGCTCTGGTCCGCGGCCAGGGGTACGGGTTCGTCGCCTGGGTGGTCGGCGAGCTGACCGTGCTGCCGATGCTGGGCGACGCCGGGCTGCGCTGGTCGCTGGTGGAGGCCAGGGCGAGCTTCCCCAGCCTGCCCGGCTGGCTGCTGCTGGGCGCGCTCGCCGCCGTCGCCCGCACCGTCCTCGACCGCCTGGCCCCGCTGCTGTCCTCCGAGCATCTGCCAGCCTATCGCGGCGCCACCGCGGGCAGCGGGGTGCTGGCGGCGGCGGCCCGCGGGGCGGTCGCCGGGCTGCTCGGCGGGGCGGTCATCTCCCAGCTGATGCTCCGCGGGGCCGTGCCCGAGGTCGCCGAGCGCCTCACCGGCTCGACCGGGCCGCTGGCCGGCATCGCCGTCAACCTGGCCATCGGCGTCGCCATCGGCGTGTCCTACGGGCTGCTGTTCCGCCGGCTCGGGCAGGACGTGAACTGCGCGCTCGGCTGGGGGCTGTCCTACGGGTTCCTCTGGTGGGTCCTGGGCCCGCTCAC
>DATHIG010000660.1:0-2166 GCA_035490035.1 Actinomycetes bacterium | reverse complement strand
ATAGGTCCAATGTCGGCGCACCATGCGGCGATGCCATCGAAGCAGCGTCTCGGGCGTGACCACGAAGATCGACCATCGGGGCCTGGGCAGGAGACGACTGAGCGCCGCCAGCAGTGCACGGTCTTTGGGCTGGAGCCGAGGGTGTGGGTGCTGGCGGCGCAGAACGGCACTGTTGCGTCTGGTGAGTCCCGCGGCATGGTGAACCGGCGACAGCCGGCTGGTGTCAGATCACCAAAGCGAGTTCGTCGAACGCGACCGCCACGCGCCGGTTGACCGGCGCCTCGACCGCCAGCTCGTAGTGCCCTCGACGAACGTTCTGGACCAAGGCATGGCCAGCGATCACGACCCTGGCGCTGCGGTCCTGCTTGAGCCCGCGCATCGGCCGCAGCCTCGCCTTGAGGCGACCGTGGTCAGCCTCGATGTGGTTGTTGGCATACCGATCGGTGCGATGCCAGGCTCCTGGTAGCAGCTCTTCCAGCATGGCCGGGTACGCCGCTGCCTTGTCGGTGATGACCTCGACCGGCGCGCGCTTGGTCGTGTCGATGGCCCGCTCGAAGGACCGGCGTGCCGCCTTCACGTCCCGCCGCGGTGAGACGAACACGTCGATGACCTGGCCGAACTGGTCGATCGCACGGTAGACGTAGCGCCAGCGCCCGGCGACCTTCACATACGTCTCGTCCACCTGCCAGCGGTCGCCGACGGCGTGGCGGCAGGGCCGGGCTGCGTCAGCCAGCAGTGGCGTGAACCGCTGCACCCATCGATAGATCGTGACGTGGTCGACCTCGATCCCGCGCTGGGCGAGTAGCTCCTCGACGTCACGGTAGGACAGGCCGAATCGCAGATACCAGCAGACCGCGGAGCACGATCACCTCGGGTGGAAAGCAGAAGCCAGCGAACGCTGACCGTGCGATAGGAGCGGGGCAGGGATGGCGGGTTCTCATGGCAGCAGTCTGCCTGCTCCGGGCACCCTCACCGCAGATGCAACAGCGCCAACAAGAGTCGTTCTAGCAGATGGGGCGCGTCATGACCGACATACGGTACCCGGTCGTCGAACTGAGGCAGTACACGCTGCATCCTGGCCAGCGGGACGTGTTGATCGACCTCTTCGACCGGGAGTTCGTCGAGACCCAGGAGGCGGTCGGGATGGCGATCCTGGGGCAGTTCCGCGACCTGGACGACCCCAACCGGTTCGTCTGGCTGCGAGGGTTCGACGACATGCCGCGTCGCGGCCAGGCACTGGGCCGCTTCTACGGCGGGCCGGTCTGGAAGGCGCACAAGGACCAGGCCAACGCCACGATGATCGATAGTGACGACGTGCTGCTGCTGCGGCCGGTGGCGGCGCGATCCGGCTTCCCGGCCACCGCCGCCGGGCGGCCCCCGATCGACCACGCCGCACCGCCGCCGTCGCGCGTCCTCGCGACGCTCTACTACCGCGACCGCCCGTTCGACGAGGCGTTCCTGGACTTCTTTGACCGCCAGGTGCGCCCGCTGCTGGTCGACACGGGAGCCGCGCCGCTGGCGTGCCTCCAGACCGAGCAGGCCGAGAACACCTTCCCCGCCCTGCCGGTACGCACAGGCGAGAACGTCTTCGTGTGGTTCGCCCAGTTCCCGAGCCAGGCCCGTCTCAGCGACCACCTGCACCGGTTGGAGCGCTCGGACCGCTGGCAAGAGCGGGCGCTTCCCGCCTTGTCGGCGATGCTCGCCAGCCCCCCACAGCAGTTGCGGCTGGCCCCTACCGCCAGGTCGCTGCTGTGCTGAGGAACGGGTCCAGCAACCACGACCGGTCGAGCGACGACGCCGCGCCGTACGACACCCACCGCCCGCCGCGGCGGGGCGGGGTGCAAGTGGCGGCCCGGTGGCCGGAGGGTGGCCGCTGGCCGGCCAGTCAGGCGCCGAGCGCCGGTCATCGGGTCGCGGCGTACCCTGCGCGGTCAGCACCTGGCTACAGGCGTCGCTGGCCCACTCGCCGATCGCGGCCGGCGACCGCGCGCCGCCAGCACCGTGGCCACTACCACGGCCAGCGCGTGCCGTCGGCCACGCCAGCGGCGGGATCGGCGATCTGGCCAGCACTGGGCAGCAGGCACGGCGGTCCGGTCTGGTCATGGGCTTGGATACCCACATGATCGCGGGAGCCGTGCCTGCCTCCTGCACCCGGCTCACCCGACC
>DATHIG010000659.1:0-3976 GCA_035490035.1 Actinomycetes bacterium | reverse complement strand
CCGGCCGCGATCAGCCCGAGGGCGACGCTGGTGACGGCGCGGACCCCGAAGCGTTCCATGAGGGCGGCCGCGAACGGGGCGGTGACCCCGAACAGCACCAGGTTGACCCCGACGGCCAGCGACACCACGCCCCGGGACCAGCCGAACTCCTCCTCCAGCGGCACCATGAGCACCCCGGGGGCGGCGCGGAACCCGGCCGCGCACAAAAGGGCCACGAAGGCCACCCCGGCGGCGACCCACGCCGGGTGCAGCCGAGCCCCCCGGGCGGTGGCGACCATGGGCGGACCTCCTGGATTGCTTGAGCGAAGTTTGCCCGGAGCCGCGGCCGAGCGCGGCGTCCAACTGATGACCCGTTGCGGGGGGCCTTATCCCACCCGCTCGAATACCGCGGCGATGCCCATCCCGCCGCCGATGCAGAGCGTCACGAGCCCGTAGCGGGCCTGACGGCGCTCCAGCTCGTACAGGGTCTTGACGGTGAGCACCGCGCCCGTGGCTCCGATGGGGTGCCCCAGCGCGACCGCTCCGCCGACGGGGTTCATCTTCTCGTCGGGCACCTTGAGCTCACGCTGCACCGCGAGGGCGACGGAGGCGTACGCCTCGTTCGCCTCGACGACGTCGATGTCATCGATGGTCAGCCCCGCCTTCTCCAGCGCCTTGAGCGACGCGGGCACCATCCCGATGCCCATGTAGGCCGGGTCGACGCCGCTGACCGCCGCGGAGACCAGCCGGCCGTTGACCGGGAGGCCGAACTCCTCCGCCTTGGCCGCGCTGGTCACCAGCATCATCGCCGCACCGTCGTTGATACCGCTGGCGTTGCCGGCCGTCACGAGACCGTCCTTCTTGAATACCGGCCGCAGCCGCGCCAGGCCCTCCGCCGTGGAGTCGGGCCGCACGTGCTCGTCGGTGGTGAAGTCGACGGTCTGCTTCTTCTGCTTGATCGGCACGGGCACGATCTGGCCGGCGAAGAGTTCCTCACTGTGGGCCTTGGCCGCGAGCTGGTGGCTGCGCGCGGCGTAGGCGTCGCAGTCCTCCCGGGTGATGCCGTACCGCTCCGCGACGTTCTCCGCGGTGATGCCCATGTGGTAGTCGTTGAAAGCGTCCCACAGGCCGTCGTTGACCATGTGATCAAGGATCTTGGCATCCGGCATTCCCATGCGGTAGCCGTAGCGGCCCTTGGGCAACAGGAAGGGCGCCTGGTCCATGTTCTCGATCCCGCCGGCCAGCACCACGTCGGCGTCGCCGAGGGCGATCTCCTGGGCAGCATTGATGATCGCCTGCAGTCCCGAGCCGCACATCCGGTTGAGGGTCAGTCCCGGCGCCTCGACCGGGACACCGCTCTTCACCCCGACCTGGCGGCCGGGGTTCATGCCCTGACCCGCGGACAGGATGTTGCCGACGATCACCTGGTTGATGCGCGCGGGATCGATACCCGAACGCTCAATCACGGCCCTGCCCACCGTGGCACCGAGGTCCGTGGCCGGGACGTCCCTGAGCGCCCCGCCGAACGTGCCGATCGCGGTGCGCAGCGGAGTTGAGACGACGATGTCTGCCGCGCTGTTACCGAAACTCATTGTCCGTCACCTCTCTGTCAGGAGTTCTGCGATGATCTCGGCCAGTTCCACCGGCCGGTCGAACACACGAAGTGTCCGCCGCCGCGTCCTCTGTCTCATTGTCGTGGCTGGATGTTTTGCAGCCGGACCGTTCCTCGTGCGACGACTCGGCCGCTCTCGTCGGTGATGCGGACGTCCCACAGTTGCTGGGTTCGTCCCTGCTGAACGGGTGCGGCGGTGACGGCGACGGTGCCGGTGGTCATCGAGCGGAGGAAGTCCGTGTTGTTGTTGGTGCCTACCGCGATTTGGCCGCGGTCGGCCACGGCGGTGGTCGCGCCGACGCTGGCGGCGCTTTCGATGGCTGCGGTGTAGACGCCGCCATGGACCACGCCCCAGGGGGTGTGGTGTGCCGGGTCGAGATCGATCACGCCTTCCACCCGATCCCCGGCGACGTGGGTAAGCCGGAGTCCGGCGGCCCTCAGGAATGCGCTGGCGTTGTCCAGGTCTGGTGCACCCGGAGGTTGTGCTCCGGTCACGGTCGTTCCTCCATCAACGCGCATGTCTCCTCACAACGTTGTCCGGGTGGCTAAACGCCGTAGCTGCCGGTAGAGGGCGGTCAAGTCCGTGCCGAGCGCCGGTCTGACGTCCCGGCTGATGCTGTCGACCGGGTGAACGCCGGCGAGCGCCCCGGTCGGCTTGCCGTTGCCGATGGGAGGTTCGGACGGCTTGGACGATGACCGCGTCACCCATCGCGGTCGCCTCCTTGGACTCGGGTGCGGAAGGGGTTGTCGGCTGCTGAGGGGTGGTCAGGTCAGCGGCGGGAGAATCCGGCGGGATTGCCGGCCGAGGGCCAGCAGCCGGCCGGCTTGACTCCAGACGGCGGCGTCGTCCACCGCCCAGCCGCTGCCCGCGTGCTCAGCCCGGATCCGGACCAGCGCCCAGCCGGCGCCGGGCGCATCATCGAGCGCGGTGCCGAAGTGCACGGTCAGCTCGGCGGAGGGCACCGGCCGCGGGGTAGTCCAGGTGGCGAACAGCGCCGGCGGCAGGGCGTCGGTCAGCACCGTCGCGGCCTCGGCGTCGAGCGGACGGTCGTCCCTGAACCGCATCCAGGCGACCAGCTCGGCCCGCTCGCCGCCGGCCAGCAGCCGGGCCGCGGTAGCGGGCCGGATCTCCAGATGCCGAGCGAACTCGGCCAGCTGCCGCGGCAGCGCCAACGGCGGGCAGTCGTCCGGGCCCAGCACCGTCGGGGCGCAGCTTCCGTTGTGGTCCGGACCGGAGCGCGACGCACCGAAGGTCGCCGAGCCCACCAGCACCAGCGCGCCGCCCTGCTCGGCACGAACTGAGCACACCGCGGCGTCGCGCCCGACCCGCTCCACGACGGCGTGCAGGGCCAGCGGCCGGTCGGCGACCGGCGCCAGGAAGTGCGTGGCCAGCGCACGCACCGGACGGTCCTCGCCCAACTCCCCGACCAGCCGGGCCCGCATCGCGGCCAAGCCGAGCGCGGCCAGGTAGCCGCCATGGGTGCCGGGACCAGACCCCCACGAGCGGTCGATCCACGTCACGAGGGGCGCCGGCCCGTCCTTCCGCGGGCTCCCGCCTGGCTCGATCGCCGCCGCGCTCATCAGGGCTCCCATCGGCTGGTCAGTTTGAAGACTGGACCCACCATAGAAGGCATGAGTTGGAAAGTCAAACCCACCCCTCCTATACTGGCGTCATGACGACGATCACGCGCCCCTGCTCGATCGCCGACACCCTCGGCGTGATCGGCGAGAAGTACTCCCTGCTGGTCCTCCGGGAGATCTTCTTCGGCGTCCGCCGCTTCGACGCCATCGCCCGCAACATCGGCGCCCCCCGCGACGTGCTTGCCGCCCGGCTGCGCCACCTGGTCGAGGCCGGCGTGCTGGAGAAGGTCCCCTACAGCGAGCGGCCGCCGCGCTTCGACTACCGGCCAACCGCGGCCGGGCGCGAGCTGAGGCCGGTGCTGCTGATGCTCATGGACTGGGGCGACCGACACCTCGCCGACCATCCGCCGGTCGTCTTCCAGCACACCTGCGGCGCCGACCTGCAACCCGTTGTCGTCTGCCGCGCCTGCGGCCACGAGGCAAGCTCCCGCTCGTTGACCCCACGCTTCACCGATCCCAGATGGACCACCAGCGAGCCCACGCCAAAGGGCAAGCAGCCCGTCCAGATCCCCACCAACCCACGCTGAACGCCATCGGCGACAAGAGACGAGTGGTAGCACGACCGGCCGAGGACGCCTGATCGTTCGACGATGCCTGACACCGGCGCTGGAATGCTTCCACCAGCGTCGCCGACCTTGTCCAAGCGATCCGGATCTTCATCGATGCCTGGAACGAACGCTGCCAGCCGTTCCAGTGGACCAAGACACCAGAACAGGTCCTCACCAAGCCATGCGTTAAACCACT
>DATHIG010000658.1:0-5459 GCA_035490035.1 Actinomycetes bacterium | reverse complement strand
CCGCCGGGCTACATCGGCTATGAGGAGGGCGGCCAGCTCACCGAGGCGGTGCGGCGCAAGCCGTTCAGCGTGGTCCTGTTCGACGAGATCGAGAAGGCCCACCCGGACGTGTTCAACACCCTGCTCCAGATCCTGGAGGACGGGCGGCTGACCGACGCCCAGGGCCGCACGGTCGACTTCAAGAACACCGTGCTGATCATGACCTCCAACCTGGGCACCCGCGACATCGCCAAGGGCGCCACGCTCGGCTTCACCGCCCGGCCGGACGCCAAGGTCGACTACGAGCGGATGCAGAGCAAGGTCATGGACGAGCTGAAGCGCCACTTCCGGCCCGAGTTCCTCAACCGGATCGACGAGGTGATCGTCTTCCACCAGCTCTCCAGGGAGCAGGTGAAGAGCATCGTCGGCCTGATGATGCGGCGGATCGTGGAGCAGCTCAAGTCCAAGGACATCGCCATGGAGCTGACCGAGGCGGCCAAGGACCTGCTGGCCGAGAAGGGCTACGACCCGGCGCTGGGCGCCCGCCCGCTGCGGCGGACCATCCAGCGGCTGGTCGAGGACCCGCTGTCCGAGAAGCTCCTGTGGAAGGAGTTCACGGCCGGGCAGCTGGTCGTGGTCGACGCCGAGGACGGCGCCATCGCGTTCCGTTCGCTCGACCAGCCCACCGACGACATCGACGCCCCTCCGGCCGAGCTGGCCGGCAAGGAGTAGGCGTCCTCCCTGTCCCACCCCAGGGATAGGCGAAGCCCCCGGGTTCCCCGGGGGCTTCGCCGTTAGCATGCCTGCCATGGACGAGGTGGTCAGGAGCGGGGCGCGGGCCCGGGCATCCGGGCAGTCGCTTGATCGGCTTGCCTTGGTGCATGCGACCAGCACCCTGGGGGACGCCCTGGTGGCGGTGGCCCTTGCCGGCACGCTGTTCTTCGCGGTGCCGGTGGCCGCCGCCCGGCCCCGGGTCGCCCTCTACCTGCTGCTCACCGTGGCCCCGTTCGCGGTGGTGGCCCCGCTGCTCGGCCGCCTGCTCGACGGGCGCGGGGGGGCGGGACGGCTGGCCGTGGTCGCGGCGATGGCGCTGCGGGCCGCGCTGGCCTCCATGGCCGTCGCCCGCACCGGGTCGCTGCTGCTGTACCCGCTCGCCTTCGGGCTGCTGGTCTGCTCGCGGGCCCATGGCATCAGCCGCACCGCCCTGGTCCCGGAGCTCATCGTCGAGGACGATCGCGACCTGGTCGCCGTCAACGGGCGGATGGCCAGGGTGGCCGCGCTGGGCGGCACCGCCGGGGCGCTGCTCGGGGTCGGCCTTGACCGCCTGCTCGGCGGTGGCGCGGTCCTGTGGGCCAGCGCCCTGGCCTTCGCCGCCGGCGGGGTGCTGGCCCTTCGGCTCCCCAGCACCCGCCGCCCCCGGACGGGCCGGGCGCCGGGACCTGGCGCCCGCCCTGACCCGCTGGACCGGCGGGCGGCCAGGCTGGCCCGGCCCCCTGGGCGGGTGCGGCTGGCCAGGACGGCCAACGCGACCGTCAGGGCGGCCGGCGGGTTCACCCTGTTCCTGCTCGCCTTCGAGCTTCGCCGCCAGGGTGTCGGCACCGCCGGCCTCGGCCTGCTGCTGGCCGGGGTCGGGGTCGGCGGGGTGATCGGCGCCTTCCTGCTCCCGCGGGCCGCCCGCCTGGTCCGTGAGGACGGCCTGCTCGGCGGCGGGCTGGTCGTCTGCGGGGCGACCGCGCTGCTGCTGGCCGGCCGGGTCGGGGTCGCCCTGGCCGCCATCGGCGGTCTGGCCATGGGCGGCGGGATCGCCGCCGCCCGCCTCGGCTTCGAGAGCCTGGTCCAGCGCGAGGTCCCCCCGTCCGCACGCGGCACCGCCATCACCAGGGCCGAGACCACCTTCCAGCTCGCCTGGGTGGCCGGCGCCGTCCTCCCCGTCGCCCTCCCCCTCCCCACCACCCCCGCCCTGGTCACCGCCGCCCTCGCCTGCCTGGCCGCCGCCACCACCTACGCCGTCGGCCTGCTCCGCCTGAAGCGCCGCCGACCCTAGCCCGGGTGGGCGGCCGGGTCGGGTCCGGGCAGGCCTGATTGGCTCCGGTGCCATGCCAGGGTGACCACCGTGCTCGCCATCAGCGCGGTGGCCAGCGCCACGCTCAGGGCTCCGACGCCCGCCTCCGAGATGACGCGGGGGGCGAGGCCGACCGCCGCGGCGCTCCCGAACGCGCGCAGGGCGGCCGCCGAGGCCAGACCGGCGGTGACGCCGCGGGGGGAGCCCTTGGCGGCCACGCGGGCGTCCATGTCGCCCTCCAGGGCGCTCATGCACATGCCGGAGAGGAGCTGGGCGACCACCAGCCCGGCGGGATGCCAGGCGGCGACCCCCCAGCCCGCGACCATGCCCACCCCGAGCGCGGGCCAGGTGATCGAGGGGGGCAGCGCCCGCCGTTCCAGCCGGGCCACCGACACCGGCGCCAGCAGGCTGCCGAGCGCGAACGCCAGCGCCGACCCGGCCACCCACCTGGTCCCGTGCAGCTCGGCGGCGAGGCCGACGGCCAGCAGGGTCGGTCCCGACCCGAGCAGCATGACCAGCCCACCGGAGGCCATCAGCCCGGTCGGGCGCGGCAGGGCGGCCGCCCGGTCCCGCGGCGTCCGGACCACCCGTGCCCCCCCGGCCACCAGCCATGTCGGCAGCAGGCAGGTGCCGTAGAAGGCGAGGATCCCGACCAGCAGCCCGCCGCCGGCCATGCCGTCGGGCCCGGTCGGGAGCAGGGCTGCGGTGGCGATCCCGGCGGCCTCGATCGCCGCCACCGCCACCATGTACCAGGTCATGGCCGCGCCCCGCGGGTCGGCCGCGGCGACCTCGGCCCGCATGCCGGCGTAGCCGGTCCAGGCGACGATGTTGCTGACCGCGACCGCCAGCGCGACCGGCGCCAGCGGCGCGCCAGCCAGCAGGAGCAGGAAGGTGCCGACGCGCAGGACCGCCTCGGTCACGGCGGTCACCCGGAGCAGGGTCCGTCCGTCCAGCCGGCCGCTGAGCCGGGCGGCGGCCGGGGCCGACAGGGCCACACCGACCAGCATGGCCGCGTTGCACAGGCCGAGCCCGGCCAGCCCGTGGGTCCTGACCACCTGCAGGCTGAACACCGTCCAGCCGAGCGACAGCCCGAACGAGTCGACGAGCGCCGCCCCGATGAGGCGGCGCAGCCGCCCTGGGGTCATCGCTGACCGATGAACACCGGCTCCGGCGGCGGGAAGCCGTTGAAGTTGGAGGCGTAGCTCAGGGTGTAGGCGCCGGCCGACCCGATGTAGAGGCGGTCGCTGGCATCAAGGGTTGCCGGCAGGTGGACACCGAAGAAGGTGGTGTCGGAGCTGTCACAGCTCGGCCCGGTCACCGTGAACGGCACCTGGTCGGCGGCGGCGTGGTCCTTGCGCGAGCTCCACAGCGGATAGCGCCACTGGTTGACCGTCTGCTGGGTCTCCATCAGGCCGTTGTAGGCGCCGACGTCCAGGTAGGCCCAGTTCTCGCCGGCCCGGACCTCTCGTCCCAGCACCCCCCCGACCAGCACCGCGCTCTCGGCGACCAGGAAGCGCCCTGGCTCGACGGCCAGCAGCTCCGGCCGGTAGGGGAGCAGCTCGTGCAGCGCCGACTCGATGGTGTGCGCGATCTGGTCGATCGAGGGCACGCTCTCGACATAGCGCGCCGGGAACCCGCCACCCAGGTTCAGCATCTCCATGGTGATGCCGTCACCCGACAGCCGGCCCAGCAGGCGCCCGACGGCCGCGATCGCCTGCCGCCAGGCGGTCGTGGTGGTGCACTGCGACCCCACGTGGAAGGTCACCCCGTAGGGCCGCAGGCCGAGGTTGCGGGCCAGCAGCAGCAGGGCCCTCGCCTCCTGGGCCTCGGCGCCGAACTTTCGTGACAGCGGGAACAGGCTGGTCGAGTCGTCGACCCGCAGGCGGACGTAGACGGCCGCCCCAGGCGCATGCTGGGCCAGCTTGTAGAGCTCGCCCTCGGAGTCGAAGGCGAAGCGCCACAGTCCGGCGGCGAACGACTCGGCGATGTGCGCGGCCGGCTTGACGGTATTGCTGTACAGCACCTTTTCCGGGTCGACCCCGAGCTTCTGCAGCATCCGCAGCTCGGCGCAGGAGGCGACCTCGAAGCTGGAGCCGAGCTGGGCGAAGGCCTCCAGCAGCTCGGGCTCCGGGTTGCATTTGACGGCGTAGAAGCAGCGGACGCCGGGCAGCGCCGCGGTCAGGCGAGCGTAGCGCTCGCGGACCGTCTCCAGGTCGCAGACCAGGAACGGCGTCGGATGATCCATCTGATTGAGTGCCTCGGGCCGCAGGGCCTGTGGCCAGTACGCCGGCAGCTGGAGCCGGGTCTGATGATCGATCAGTTGCATCCTCATCCCGCTCTTCCTTCTAGGGGGCGCCGATCGGGGTTGCAATCTCCTGATCGACCGGAAATTGCGGGACCTGAGTTGGCTTAAGAACTCGGCGCATCGACCGATCAGGGTCGTGAGATGAGCAACCGAGCACGCGTCGCCCAGCGCCGCTTCCTCGCCGAGTGCGTGACCATGGCCGTGGTCGCCCTGCTCTGGCTGGCCAGCCTCGTCTGGGGACTCGGTGGTCCGCGGGCCACGCAGGCCATCTCCAACTTCGGGCTGATCGCCGCGGCCGGAGCGGCCGGGATCACCTGCGTCCGCACCGCCCGGTCCAGCAGCTCCCAGCAGTCGCGGATGTGGAAGCTGCTGGGGGCCTCGGCGCTGTCCTGGGGCAGCGGGCAGGCCGCCTGGACCTGGTATGAGACCGTCCTCGGGCGCGACGTGCCGTTCCCGTCGGTGGCCGATGTCGGCTACCTGGCGGCGGTGCCGCTGGCCGCGGCCGCCCTCCTCAGCCTGCCGTTCGCCGCCCGAAGCTTGGCCGGGCGGGTCCGCCAGGTGCTCGACGGGTTGATGATCGCGGCCTCGCTGCTCCTGGCCAGCTGGGTGCTGGTGCTCAGCCCGCTGTTCCGCGCCGACGGCGGAGGCTTCGTGTCCCAGGCGATCAGCCTCGCCTACCCGATCGGCGACGTGGTGGTCGGAACCATCGTGCTGGTGATGCTGGCCCGGGCCCGGCGCGGCAGTCGCACCAGGGGGATCCCACTCTCCCTGCTGGGTGGCGGGTTGGTGGCCTGGGCGGTCGCCGACAGCGGGTTCGTGTACCTCACCGCCACCGAGTCCTACTCCTCGGGGGCGCTGATCGACGCCGGCTGGTTCCTCGGCTACATCCTGATCCTGCTTGCCGCCCGCAAGCCGACCGCCAGTCCGGTGGACGAGGAGGAGGCACACGCCGGCGTCGACCGGGTGGGGTTGTTCCTGCCCTACATCGCCGTCGTCGGGGCATTGGCGGTGAGCACGGTGGCCCAGCTTCAGCAGGGCATCCTCGGCCTGTTCGTGTCGTGGATCCGTTCCTTCATCATCCTGGCCCTGATCGGGCGGCAGGTGCTCAGCCTG
>DATHIG010000657.1:0-15937 GCA_035490035.1 Actinomycetes bacterium | reverse complement strand
GTGATGGTGCGGAAGTCGGCATAGCGGAGCTTCAGGGTGACC
This sequence comes from Actinomycetes bacterium, assembly GCA_035490035.1. Classification (GTDB taxonomy): domain Bacteria; phylum Actinomycetota; class CALGFH01; order CALGFH01; family CALGFH01; genus CALGFH01. The sequence continues at coordinate 15,895 of DATHIG010000657.1, read as the reverse complement.
GTGCGCACGGCCAGACCGGCCTCACGCAGCCGGCGGCCGACCCGCACGCAGCAGCGCAGCACCTCGCGGGCCAGCCGTTCCGGGTCGTCGATGTCAGCGGCGAAGGTCTCCTCGGAGCCGACCGACTTGGCCGCCTCGAACGGCACCACCTCGCGGTCGTCACGCGCCCAGGCCAGGTGGTGGAGCTGCGCCCCGGCGGCCGGGCCGAGCGCCCGCTCCAGGGTGGCCAGCGGGGTGGCGGCAACCTCACCGACGGTGCGCAGGCCGTAGCGGGCCAGCACTCCGATGGTCGCCTGGCCGGCGCCCCAGAGGGCGTCGACGGGCAGCGGGTGCAGGAACTCCAGCGCCCGGCCGGGCGGGACCACCAGCAGGCCGTCCGGCTTGCCGCGGGTCGAGGCCAGCTTGGCCAGGAACTTGTTGCCGGCAACGCCGACGGTCAGGACCAGGCCGGCCTCCTCCCGGACCCGGGCCCGCAGCAGCCGGGCGATGGCCACCGCGTCGCCGAACAGCGACCGGGCTCCACGCACGTCCAGGAACGCCTCGTCGAGGGCGAGCGGCTCGACCAGCGGGGTGACGCTCTGGAACACGCGCATGACGCTGGCCGAGCAGCGGCGGTAGGCGGCGAAGTCGGGCGGGACCGCCACCGCCTGCGGGCACAGCGCGCGGGCCCGGGCCATGGGCATGGCGTTGCGGCAGCCGAACGCCCTCGCCTCGTAGGATGCCGAGGTGACGACCCCGCGACCACCGGTCCCGCCGACCAGCAGGGGCCGGCCCCGAAGGGCGGGGTCCTTGAGCACCTCGACGCTGGCGTAGAAGGCGTCGAGGTCGGCGTGGAGGATCCCGGACCCGTCGACCTCGCCTGGGCCGAGCGGCCGGCCCCCGGCGACCACCTCGCCGGTCGGCCGCACCCGCCCGATCTTCATCGCCCCAGGCTACCGGCCGACCGTGACGGTCCGAGGCGGCGGAAGGTGCATCCGACTAGGATGCTCGCATCGAAGAAGAGCGCATGACGACCATGACCGGCAGCAGAGGGAGCCCGAGCCAGGTGACCGACCCTCTCGAGCCCATCCTGGCAACTCCCCTGGACGCCGAGGCCGTGCGCTCCCGGGTCGACCGGGCCCTGGCCGCCCTGCTCCACCAGGAGCTGTCGGCCCTCGGGTTCCTCGGCGAGGACGCCGGCCCGGTCAGCGATGCGCTGACCAGGTTCGCCCTCGAGAGCGGCAAGCGGCTGCGTCCCGCCTTCCTGTACTGGGGCTACCGGGGCGCCGGGGGCGCCGCCGACGGCCAGGAGGCCGACGCGGCCATCCGGGCGGCCTGCTCGGTGGAGCTGCTGCACATCTGCGCGCTCATCCACGACGACATCATGGACGGCTCGGAGGTCAGGCGGGGCCGCCCGGCCATGCACGTCGGCTTCGCCGAGCTGCACCGCGGCCGCTCCTGGCGGGGCGACCCGGCCGCCTTCGGCGAGGGCGCGGCCGTGCTCATGGGCGACCTGGCCTTCACCTGGGCCGACGTCGCCCTGGCCGAGGCCGGCCTGCCCGACGACCGGCTGGCCGCCGCCCTGCGGGTCTTCAACCGCCTGCGCTCGGAGCTGATGGGCGGCCAGTACCTCGACCTGGTCGAGGCCCGCCGGGGCGCGCCCGACGAGGCCGCCGTCCGCCGGGTCCTCACCTACAAGTCGGGCAAGTACACCATCGAGCGGCCCCTGCACCTGGGCCACGCGATCGCCGGGGGCGAGACTGAGCTGGCCGCGGCCTACTCGGCCTACGGGCTGCCGTTGGGCGAGGCCTTCCAGCTCCGCGACGACATCCTCGGGGTGTTCGGCGCCCCCGAGGTGACCGGCAAGCCGGCCGGCGACGACCTGCGCGAGGGGAAGGAGACCTACCTGGTCATGCTGGCCAGGCGGCGGGCCGGACGCGCCGGCCGGCAGCTGCTCGAGGGCGCGCTCGGCAACGCCAAGCTGCCCGAGGACGAGGTCGCCCAGCTGCGCCGGATGATCGCCGACTGCGGGGCCCTGGCCGCCACCGAAGCCCGCATCGGTGAGCTGCTGGCCGAGGCCAAGGCCGCGCTGGCGGCGGCCGGCGGGATCGACGAGACGGCCCGGGGCGTCCTGCTGGCGCTGGCCGACCACGTCACCGACCGAAGCGCCTGAGACGGCCATGGCGGGGCAGACGGTGGTCGTGGGGGCTGGCCTTGCCGGCCTCTCCACCGCCATCCACCTGGCCGCGGCCGGCCGCGACGTCGTCGTGGTCGAGGCCGGGGCGGGCCCTGGCGGCCGCTGCGGGACGGTCGGCATCGGCGGCTACCGCTTCGACACCGGGCCGTCGGTGCTCACCATGCCCGAGGTGGTCCGGTCCACCGTCGGCGCGGCCGGCGAGGAGCTGGAGGACTGGCTGGAGCTGCTCCCGCTCGACCCGATCTACCGGCTCACCTTCCACGACGGCAGCCGGCTCGACGTCCTGCCCGGCCGGGAACGGATGGCGGCCGAGGTCGAGCGGCTCGCCGGGCCCGAGGAAGCCGGCCGCTACCTGGCCTTCCGCCAGCACCTGGGGCGGATGTTCGAGGCCGAGTGGGGCGGGTTCATCGACCGCAACATCGATGGCCCCGCCGACCTGGTCCGCCCGCTGGCCCTGCTGCGGCTGGCCCGGCTGGGGGGTTTCCGCCGGCTGCACGCGCTGGTCGCCACCCACCTGACCGACTGGCGGCTGCGCCGGGCCCACACCTTCCAGGCCCTGTACACCGGTCTGTCCCCGTTCGACGCGCTGGCCATCTACGCGGTGGTGGCCCACATGGACACGGTCGGGGGGGCGTTCTTCCCGCGTCGCGGCGGCATGCACGCCCTTGCCCTCGCCCTCGCCGGGGTGGCCGAGAAGGCCGGCGCCGGGCTGCGGTACTCCAGCCGGGTCGAGCGGGTCGAGGGCGGCCCCGGCGGGGTCACCGGGGTGCTGCTGGCCGGCGGGGAGCGCCTGGCCGCCGACGACGTCGTCGTCTCCAGCGACCTGCCGGCCGCCTACGCCCACCTGCTCCCGCCGGCGGCCAGGGACTGGCGGGTGCAGCGGCGCCGGCTGCGGTTCGCCCCGTCCTGCTACCTGGTCCATCTGGGCCTGACCAGGCAGCTGGAGAGCCAGGCCCACCACACGGTGCACCTCGGCCGCGACTGGAAGGGCAGCTTCGAGGCGCTCACCCGCCACGGCGGCATCCAGCCCGACCCGAGCCTGCTGGTCACCTACCCCTCCCCCGAGGACCCCGACGCCGCCCCGCCGGGGCATGCCACCCTGCTGGTGCTGGAGCCGACCGCCAACACCGCGGCCGGCCTGGACTGGGCCGAGGTCGGGCCGCGCCTGCGCCAACGGCTGTACGGCCGGCTGGCCGCCCTCGGCTACGGCGACCTGCGCCGCGACAGCGCCGCCGAGCTGGTGGTCGACCCGCCCGCCTGGGAGGCGCAGGGGCTCAGTGCCGGGACGCCGTTCTCGCTGGACCACCGGTTCAGCCAGACCGGCTGGTTCCGGCCGGCCAACGCCTCGGCGACCGTGCCCGGCCTGTGGTTCGCCGGCATGGGCACCGTGCCCGGGGTCGGGGTGCCGATGGTCCTGGTCTCCGGCCGCCTGGCCGCCGAGCGGGTGCTCTCCAGGAAGCCGGGGCGCCGGTGAGGGTGGCCAGGGTGGTGGCGCCCGGGCCGGTCCGGGTGGCGGGCGTGGAGCCGCGCACCCTTGGTGCCGCCTATGAGCGCTGCCGGCGGCTCCACGCCCGCCACGGGCGGACCTACTACCTGGCCACCAGGTTGCTGCCCGGCTGGAAACGCCGCCACGTCCACGCCGTGTACGGGTTCGTCCGCTACGCCGACGAGATCGTCGACGACCTCTCCTCAGCCCTCGACCACCAACGGCGGGCTGCCGCCCTGCGCGCCTGGGGCGAGCAGTTCTTCGCCGGCCTGCGCGGCGCACCCTGCCGCGACCCGGTGCTGCCGGCCGTGCTCCACACCGTGCGCGCCTTCGACCTGGACGTCGCCGACTTCGAGAAGTTCCTGGACTCGATGGCCATGGACCTGGACACCGGCGGCTACCAGACCTACCAGGACCTGCTCGGCTACATGGACGGGTCGGCGGCGGCGATCGGCACCATGCTGACCCCGATCCTGGAATCCTCGGACCCGCCGGCCGCCCGCGAGCACGCCCGCCAGCTCGGCCTGGCCTTCCAGCTCACCAACTTCATCCGCGACGTCGGCGAGGACCTGGACCGCGGCCGCGTCTACCTCCCCCAGGCCGACCTGGAACGGTTCGGGGTCAGGCGGGCCGACCTGGCCGCCGCCAGAGCCACCCCCCAGGTGGCCGAGCTGCTGGCCTTCCAGGTCGACCGGGCCAGAGCCCACTACCGGGCCGCCCAACCCGGCATCGACCTGCTCGCCCCCTCCTCCCGGCCCTGCATCCGGGTCGCCGCACAGCTGTACGGGGCCATCCTGGACGAGGTCGAACGGGCCCGTTACCAGATCCTCCAAGGCCGGGTCCGGGTCCCCCGCCACCGCCGCCTCAGCGTCGCCGGCCGCCACCTCATCGCCGCCCGGGCTGCCACCCGGGCCGAACGCCGGGTCAGCGTCACCATCCCGGGGAGCCCGTGACCGTCCGCCACCGCGCGACCCTGTCCTCAGGCACCCCGCAGCCGGTGGGTGCCCACCGGTCCGGGCGCTGGCTGCGGGCCGCGGTGGCCATGGCCCTGGTGGTGGCGGGAGCCGACGGGTTCCTGCTGTTGGCCCGCGGGTTGGCCACCCCGGTGGGGGCCGAGCAGGCCAAGGCCAGCTTCCTCGCCGGCCGGTCGGCACCGGCGGCCACCGGGACCGTGACCGGTCCGCGGCCGCCGGCCGGGGTCTATCGCTACCGCACCAGCGGCTACGAGCGGATCGACCGCTTCGGGGTGAACCGCGCCTATCCACCGGAGACGGTCAGGGTGATCACCTGGCGGGGCGGCTGCCGCTGGCGGGAGACCATCCCCATCTTCGACCAGCACGTCGAGACCTATGACTTCTGCGCCGCCGGCGACGACGCCGACGAGTTCGCCTCCTCGACCAGCCTGACCTACTTCCTGGTGCCGGGGGTGCAGCGGTTCGCCTGCGCGCCGGTCGGCCGCCGCCTGCTCACCGGCCAGCGGCCGGGCGCGGCCCGCGACTGGCGCTGCCGCGAGGGCGCCTCGACCTCGGTCAGCACCACCGTCTACCGCGCCGCCGAGACGGTCCAGACCGATGCCGGCGCCGTCGCCACCAGGCACGTACGCCTGGTCACGGCCCTGTCCGGCCGGTCGACCGGGGGCGCCGTCCGGGACCTGTGGCTGGACGCCGACGGCCTGGTGGTCAAGGAACAGCGGGAGGTCAGTCTCAAGGTCCGCTCCGCCTTCGTGGGCCTGCTGAGCTACCAGGAGCGGGCCAGCTTCCTGCTCAGCGCCCGCCCGTAGGCGATCTCGGGTAGGCTATTTCAACGGTTGGCGAGTTCGCGGAGGAGTCAAGGGATGGCACGGACCGGCCGGCGGCCCGGGCTCAGCGGGACCAGGGAGGCGATCCTGGACGCGGCCAGGCGGGCCTTTGCCGAGCACGGCTACCAGCGAGCCACCATCCGCGGAGTGGCCGAGCTGGCCGGCGTCGACCCAGCCCTTGTCCACCACTACTTCGGCACCAAGCAGGGCCTGTTCGTGGCCGCGGTGCAGCTTCCGGTCAACCCGGTCGAGCAGCTCTCGGCCCTGCTGGCCGACGACCCCGAGCTGGTCGGCCAGCGGATGATCGGGGTGTTCCTCTCGGTCTGGGACCTGGCGGCCAACAACAGCCCCTTGCTGGCCCTGGTCCGCTCGGCGGTGTCGGACGAGCAGGCCGCCGCCATGCTGCGCGAGTTCATCACCGAGGAGGTCCTCGGCCGGATCGCCGAGGGGCTCGGCAGCCCCGACGCGAAGCTGCGCGCCACCCTGGTCGGCTCCCAGCTCGTCGGCCTGATGATGGCGCGTTACATCATCCGGGTGGAGCCGCTGGCCTCGGCTCCGCCCGCCGTGGTCGCGGCCGCGATCGGGCCGACCCTGCAGCGCTACCTGACCGGCGACATCGCCGCCACCACCCCGGCCCGGCCCTAGCCGTCGACCCGAGGGAAGCTGGCCGTTGCGGTCTCGGCCACCACCATCTGGGCGGCCGACTCCGACGGAGCCTGCCTCGCGGCCAGGGCGGCCAGTGCGATCTCCTCGCCGACGTCGCGGCGCTCCTGCTCCGACAGCAGCCAGCGGACCTCCAGCAGGTCGCAGTAGGCCTGGATGGGGTCGGCGACATCCCCGAGGGCGGCGGCCGCCTTGGCCATGCCGGGCTCGAACACGTCGGTGCGCCAGCGGAAGCCGGCCACCACGTCGTTGGGCACCGCCTCCGGCTGTTCCATGGCCAGCCGGGACTGGTAGGCGCGGAGATCATTGAGCAGGATGGTGGCCTGCCCCTCCCCGACCTCGAGGCCGGTCAGGCGCTGCAGCTCCTGGGCGTGGAAGCGGCGGTTGGCCACCGCGACCTTGAGGCGCAGGGTGCTGCGGTCGGCGGCGGCGGGCTCAAGGGCGAGCTCGTCGATGGCGAAGCCGAGCTCGTTGAGCCGGCGCACCCTGGCCTCGACCTTGTAGCGGTCGACCGGCCCGAAGGTCTCCTCGTGGGTCAGCTCGTCCCACAGGGCCCGGTACCGGTCGGCGATGCTCTCGGCGGCGGCCAGGTCCTCCTCGATCCGCTCGCCGCCCTCCCCCAGCTCCATGGAGACGTCGACCAGGTCACCGGACACGTTCTCGACCAGGATGTCGAGATCGTGGGCGCGCTGGCCGTCGGTCAGGCCGGGGTGGACCTCGCTGGTCTCGGCGTCGACCAGGAACGCCTGCAGCAGCTGGCCGTCGCGCTTGAACAGGGTGTTGGCCAGCGAGCAGTCACCCCAGAACACCCCGGCCCGGTGCAGGTCGACGAGCAGGCCGGCGATCGCGTCCAGCAGCCGCTCGCGGTGCTTGACCAGCTCGCGGGGCAGCCGCCGGAACAGCCGCCGGAACTGCCAGGAGTGCTCGAGGAACTCGGTGACCAGGATCGAGTTGCCGCTGTCGGGCTGGTCGACCAGGCCGACCGGTCGGACCGCTGGGAGCTCGCGGACCTCCAGCTCGCGCAGCACCCGGTACTCCTTGTCGGCGATCCGGGTTGGCAGCTCCTTGAGGGCGTACAGCACGGAGTCGGCCTCCACGAAGCGGACCAGGTGGCGGCTCGGCCCGACCTGGAGGTCGCGGAAGTTGGCCGCCTCGGGCGGCCATTCACCGAGCGGCTCCAGCCAGGGCAGGGCGATCAGCCCCGGCGAGGCAGCCCGCAGGCGGATCGAGATACCGGGCATGCCGGCCATGGTAGCCACTGGGCCGCCGGCGCTCCCGCAAATCCTTGTCACAAACGGATGTCGGGCGTTCCGGCCCGGTAGGTGCGGCCCTTCCAGGTGACCGGGGCGCCGCTGCGGCGACGGCGGACCGAGTCGGCGTAGACGGCCAGCAGGACCGCGTCGGCCAGCGGGTAGCCGGGCGCCAGGCGAGGGTCGGCCCCGGCGACCAGCCGCCCACCGGCCCGGACGGTCAGCTGGAGCAGGCCGCCGGCGACCGCCACCCGCCTGGCCGCTGGCCCTGGCCGGAGGGCAAGGGCCAGCCAGGGCGCCGCCCCGGCCGCCGCCCGCGCCGCCTGCCTGGCCAGCGAGCCGGCCCCGCCCCCCCACACCTCGGCCAGGTTCCTGGCCAGCCCCTCCCGCAGGTCGCCGAACCGGCTGTACATGCGCACCGCGGCCAGGTCGGGGGCCAGACGGACCTCCAGCCGGTAGCCGGCCGCCTTGAGCCTGCCGGCGAGGGCGACGTCCTCGACCAGCGAACCGGCCACGGCCGCAAAGCCGCCAACGGCGTGGTAGGCGTCCCTTCGGACCAGCAGGCACTGCCCGGACAGGAAGGCGGCCGGCCGGGCCGGGTCGGCGACCGCGTCCAGGTCCAGCCGCTCGGCCACCTGCAGGCCCAGGTCGGGCAGGAGCAGCTCCTCCCACCAGGTCCCGGTCGCCTGCCTGGCCAGCGGGCTGGCCGCGGCCGCCCCGGAGGCCAGGCAGGCCGCCTGGAGCCGGGAGACGGCCTCGGGGGCCAGCAGCATGTCGGCGTCGACAAAGGCCAGCCAGCGGCCCTCCAGGGCGACCGTCGCCCCATGGGCGCAGGCGGCCGCCTTGCCGGCGGCGCCCGGGCCCGGAGGCGGGGCCGGCTCCACCCGGGCCCCGGCCGCCTTCGCCTCCTCCGCCGTGCCATCGGTGGAGCCGTCGTCCACCACCACCACCTCGGCGACGGCGGCGTCCTGGGCCAGCAAGGCGGCCACGCAGCCGCCGATCCGCCCGGCCTCGTCGCGGGCGGGCACGACCACGCTGACCGACTCGCTGAACACCCCGGCGTTGCCGGGGCCGAGCCGGTGCTCGGGTCGCCCGGCCCGCCCCAGCCGTGCGAGGCTGTGGACCCCGGCGGCCAGCCCGGCGACCCCGGCCAGGAGGGCGACAAGGTTGCGAGCGCGCGACGGCAAGCAGCACCTCCCGGTGGATGGGAACGCGCCTGGCTCGGCGTGATGGGCCGGGTCGGGGTGGGACGGTGGGCTGGATGGATGGGGTCGGACGGTGGGTGTGACGGGATGGGCCGGGGTCGGCCTGGGCGTGGCCGGCCTCGCCATCTTCGCCTGGACCGCGTTGGCGCGCACCCCACCGCATCGCCTGCTGCCGGCCGACCCGGCCCCGCCGCCGACCGGTGACGCCGGGGTGGGGGCGGCCGGGCCACCGGCCGCCTGGACCTTCGAGCGGTACCAGGCCGGGTGGCGGGAGGCGCACCTGCTCGGGGAGGGGGCGCAGCCTGGGGGCCGGCTGGCCGCTGCCTACCTGCGCCTGCCCTACGCCGTCGGGGCGCCGCTGGCCCGCGCCGGGGTGGACCCCGACCTGGTCACGCTGGCCGCGCTGTGGCTGGCCCTGGTGGCCGGCTGGACGGCCACCCTCGGCCCGGGCTGGGCGGCCGCCGCCGGGTTGCTGACGCTGCTGGCCGGGGTGGCCGACTCGGTCGACGGAGCGGTGGCGGTCCTGCAGGGTCGCACCAGCATGTTCGGGTTCGTGTGGGACTCGACCGCCGACCGGCTGGCCGACCTGGCCGTGGTCGCCGGGCCGGTCGTGCTGGTCGTGACCACCGCCGACCCGGGCTGGGCGGCGCCGGCCGTCGCCAGCGGGACGGCCGCCGCCGGGCTGCTGCTGCTGCTCGAGTACGTGCGGGCAAGGGCCCAGGCCGGCCAGATGGTCGCCGCCTGGTCGCTGGCCACCCCTGGCGAGCGCCCGACCCGGCTGATCGTGCTCGGCCTGGCCGGCCTGGCCGTCGGCGCCGCCCAGCTCGCCGGCGCCGGCCCGGCGGAGGCCGCCCTTGGCGCCGGCTATCCCCTGGCCCTGGCGGTCCTGGCCGTCCTCGAGGCGGCCGGCTGCGTCCAGCTTCTGCTGGCGGTTCGTCGTGCCGACAGCTCGCTGCGGTAGGCTCGCCCCCGTCGGGAGGCGGAAACGCCGAAAAGGCCATATCCTCGAGCGGTCATGCTGGAATCCATCGAGCAACCAAGTGATCTGCGGCAGCTCTCCGGCGCCCAACTGACCGAGCTGGCCGCCGAGATCCGGGAGTTTCTGGTCCGGGCGGTGGCCGCCCGGGGCGGCCACCTCGGCCCCAACCTCGGGGTCGTCGAGCTCACCATCGCCCTGCACCGGGCCCTGGACTCGCCGGTCGACCGCATCGTCTGGGACACCGGCCACCAGGCGTACGTGCACAAGCTGCTCACCGGCCGCCGGGACGACTTCGCCAACCTGCGAACCCTGGGCGGCCTCTCCGGCTACCCGTCGCGTTCCGAGAGCCCCCACGACGTGATCGAGAACTCCCACGCCTCGACCGCGCTCGGCTACGCGCTCGGGCTCGCCGAGGCCAACCGGGCCACGGGCACCGAGGGGCGGGTGGTGGCGGTGGTCGGCGACGGCTCGCTCACCGGTGGGGTCGCGCTGGAGGCGCTCAACCTGATCGGCCACCGCAAGCCCGACCTGCTGGTGATCCTCAACGACAACGGCCGCTCCTACGCCCCGACCGTCGGCGGCCTGGCCGGCCACCTGGCACCGTTCCGTCTCCACCCCGGCTACGAGACCCTGAAGAAGGGCGTCGAGGAAACCCTCGGCCGGGTGCCGCTGGTCGGCGAGGGCATGGTCGAGGCGGCCAAGCGGGTCAAGGAGGGAGCCAAGGCGCTGGTCGCGCCAAGGGTGGTGTTCGAGGACCTCGGCTGGCAGTACGCCGGACCGGTGGACGGCCACGACCTCGCCGCCCTGGAGAAGGCGCTGGACCACGCCAGGCGGGTGCCCGGCCCGGTCCTGCTCCACGTCATCACCCAGAAGGGCCGCGGCTACCCGCCGGCCGAGCAGCACGAGGAGGACAACCTCCACTCGCTCGGCGCCTTCGACCCGGAGACGGGCCGGGTCCTGCCCAGGTCCGGCGACGACCTGCAGTTCACCGAGGTGTTCGGCCAGGCCCTGCTCGACGAGGCCCGCCGCCACCCGGAGCTGGTCGCGATCTCGGCCGCCATGCTGGGCCCGACCAAGCTGACGGTGATGCAGCGCGAGTTCCCCGACCGGGTCTTCGACGTCGGCATCGCCGAGCAGGTCGGGGTGACCATGGCCGCCGGCATGGCCCTGCAGGGGCTGCGGCCGGTCTGCGCCATCTACTCGACCTTCCTGCAGCGGGCCTTCGACCAGGTGATGATGGACGTCGCCCTGCACCGGCTGCCGGTGATCTTCGTGCTCGACCGTTCGGGCATCACCGGCGAGGACGGCTCCTCCCACCACGGCGTCTACGACGTCACCTACCTGCGTCAGATCCCGAATCTGGTCATCGCCTCGCCGCGCGACGGCACCGAGCTGCGCCGCGCCCTGGCCACCGCGGTCGCCCACACCGCCGGCCCGTTCGCGATCCGCTTCCCGCGGTCGACCACGCCAAGGCTCACCGTCGCCGGCCCGGTCCGCCGGATGAAGCTCGGGGCCTGGGAGGTGCGCACCCGCGGCAGGGACGTGCTGCTGCTCGGCCTCGGCAAGCTGGCCGTCTCCTGCGAGGACGCGGTCCGGCTGCTCAAGCAGGACGGGATCAGCGTGACCCTGGTCGACCCCCGCTGGGTCAAGCCGCTCGACCCGCGGCTCGGCGCCGTCGCCGGGGCCCACCGCCTGGTCGTGACCGTCGAGGACAACGTGCTGGCCGGCGGCTTCGGCTCAGCCGTTGCCGAGGTCCTGGCCGACGAGGAGGTGCACACGCCGCTGCTGCGGCTGGGCATCCCCGACCAGTTCCTCCCCCACGGCAAGCGCGAGGTGCTGCTGGCCGAGCTGGGCCTTGACGCGGTCGGCATCGCCGAGCGGGTCCGCAAGTCCCTGCACCGCCTGGAGGTCTGACCGCCCGGGGCTCACCCCCTTGCCGGCAGTGGGCAGATGGCGACCTCAGTCGCCGAACTCGATGCCGCTGGGAACGGGTGCACGGGCGCTCGGCCAGGAGGGGCCCCAGGGCGGCCGTGGTCAGGGGTCGCCGGGTCGGGGGGCGATGCGCCGCCACACGCCGATGGTGGCGGTGACCATGGCGAACCCGAATCCGAGGTCCTCGATCGGGGCGCAGACGACCCGCGGGCCGAGGATCTGCGCCGGGTCGTAGCTGACGATCGGCGGGCAGGTCAGCACCCCGTTCACCAGCAGCTGGAAGCAGGCGACGATGCCGACGGCGGTCCAGTAGCGGCGGTCACGGAACATGCCGGTGCGCAGCACCAGCACCTCGAGCAGGACCGCGAGCACGACCCCGCAGGCCGCGGCGGTGGTGTACTCCCTGATCACCGGCCCGGCTCCTCCCGTGGAGGAAGCAGCCGCACGACCGCCTGGTAGGTGAGCAGCGCGCAGGTGGGGACGACAACGAAGAACACCAGCTCCTCCAGGGGCAGCCCGAGCAGCTCGATCCCGGTGGTGTAGCGCTGGCTGTAGGTCCAGTGGGCACGCCGGATGGCCACCCAGTCCCACAGGGTGAAGCCCACGAACACCGGCAGCAGGGCGGCCAGCCAGCGCCAGGGCCGGCGGTACACCCCCGCCTTGAGGACCAGCTCCAGGGGCAGGGTGACCAGCAGGCAGGCGGCCATCAGGACCAGGTAGGTGGCGCGCCCCAGCACCGCAGCTCCACCTCCCCCCACCATGCGGGTGGGCCGCCCGGGGCCGCTGGCGGCCCCGGGCGGCCCACCGGCCACCGGTCGAACGTCCTAGCCGGGAAGGTCGACGCCCTTGTAGTCGCGGCACTTGACCGACTGGTCGACCTGCCCTGTGCTGGTGGGCAGATCGATCGTGCAGTTGCTCCGCTCGTACTGGATGCCGGCCCAGAACGCGGCCAAGAGCAGCAGAATCGTGATGAGCAGCGAACCACCGCGGCGCATGCTGCCTCCTCCAACGGGGGGGCCAGGGGGATGGAGCCTACTCCATTGGCCCGCTCGCCCCACCTACCCTGCCGGGCGGGCCGACAACCCGGGTTCACCCGCGGTGGCCGAAGTTCATGCCGGCGAACATCGCCTCGGTGCGCTCCATGGCCTTGACGACCTCGGCCATGTCCTGCGCCACCTCGGTGTCGACCTGGGGGAACAGGAACTGGTTGAGGGGCTCGTTGGCCCCGACCTGCAGCCCGTACTCGTCCATGTACTCGCCGAGGGCGAACTCCCAGGTGAACAGGCCAACGGACTCGTCGGCGGGCAGGTGCAGCCAGTAGGTGAGGTAGCGGTTGCGGGCCAGCGAGAAGGTCCGGGTGCCGTCCCGTTTCTCCTGGGCCAGGCGGTAGCCGAGCAGTCCCAGCTCGTCGACGAAAGCCATGTCGCGGCATTGTCCCGGTCAGGACCAGGATTCGCCAGCGCCACGCCGTCGGTGGAGCCACCGGCTGGTCGGTTGCGTGCAGTTGTGGGTCGGGCCTGCTTAGAATTCTCTGCCGGCCGGTATCCGCCGGGCGGCGACCGATCCTGGGACTGACCTTGGCCAGACACACCGCCGACCTGGACGCCCTTGTCGGCCGGACCCTCGGCCGCCGCCGCTACGAGGTCGTCGCCCGCATCGCCCAGGGCGGCATGGCCATCGTCTACCGTGGACACGACCGGCAGCTCGACCGGGTGGTGGCGATCAAGGTGCCGCGCCCGGAGCTCGCCCGCGACCGCGGGTTCTCCGAGCAGTTCCGGCGCGAGGCCCGCACCGCCGCCCGTCTCTCCCACCCCAACGTGGTCGCCGTCTACGACTCCGGCGAGGAGCGCGGCCTGCCCTGGATCGTGATGGAGCATGTCAGCGGCCGGACCCTGCGCGACCTGCTCGAAAGCCAGCGGCGCCTGGGTCCCGAGACCACCGCCGAGCTGCTGGGCCCGGTCGCCGACGCACTCGACCATGCCCACCACGCCGGCGTGGTCCACCTCGACGTCAAGCCGGAGAACGTCCTGCTGACCAGCGAGTCGGTCAAGGTGGCCGACTTCGGGCTGGTCCGGGCGGCCGCCCAGGGCGGTCACGGGCAGGCCCTGGCCGCCACCGTCCACTACTGCGCGCCCGAGGTGCTGCGGGGCGGGGTGGTCGACGGGCGGGCCGACGTCTACGCCCTGGGGGTGGTCGCCTGGGAGTGCGTGACCGGCCGGCCGCCGTTCGAGGGCGACCCCGGCCAGGTCGTCCGGCAGCACCTGGGCGGCCGGGTGCCGCCGCCGTCCCAGGCGGCCGAGGGCATCCCGCAGCTGTTCGACGACGCCGTTGCCCGGGCCACCGACCCGGACCCGACCGGGCGCTACCTGCGCGCCTCCGACTTCGCGGCCGCCATCGGGGCGCCGCGCCGGCGCCGGATCGACGAGGCGCTGCGCGCCACCACCGTGCTCCCGCCCGCCGGCCCCGACACCACCGCCGGCTGGGCACCGGCCGCCGGCGCCGGCGGCCCACCCGACCAGGGACAAGCGGAGGCGCCGGCGATCGGCTGGCCGGCCGAGGGTCGAGCGCCGGCCGGGGCGCCGACGGTGAGCTGGCCGGACGAGAGCCACGGGGCGGCCACCCGCAGCCTGGAGGGCTGGCCGACGGTGGCCGGGGGGGCGACCCCGCTGCCGCCTGCCGGGCCGGCGCCGCTGCGGCCGAGGCCGACCACCGGGCGGGTGCCCAAGACACGGGCCGGCCGGGCCAGCAACCGTCGCCGCCGGGGCTGGCTGCTCGCTGTCCTGCTGGTGCTCGGCCTGCTGGCCGCGGGCCTGGCCACCCGTGCCGGCGGCCTGCTCGGCGGCTCGGTCCGCGTGCCGGAGGTGGTCGGCCTGGAGGTCGGTGAGGCGACCAGAGACCTGCAGGCCCGCGGCCTGCGGGTGCGGATGGCCGAACCGGTCGCCTCCGGTCACGTCCACGAGGGCCTGATCGCCACCCAGTCCGTCGTGGGCGGGAAGAAGGCCCAGCGGCAGTCGACCGTCGTGCTCCAGCGGTCGCTCGGGATCACCCTGCCCGACCTGGCCGGACGGTCGGCGGGCGCCGCGACCGGCAGGCTGAAGCAGCTGGACATCTCGTCCCGCCGGCAGGACGGCACCAGCCTGACCGTCCCGGCCGGCCGGGTCATCGGGACCCGCCCGCCAGCGGGCACGGTGCTGAAGGCCAGCCAGCGGGTGACCGTGGTCGTCAGCGTCGGCAAGCCCAAGGTCGAGGTGCCGCAGGTGGCCGGGCGACCCTTGCGGGCCGCCGAGGCCGCCCTGGCCGCCGCCCATCTCAAGGCCCGGCCGGAGCAGGTCTTCGACGACAACGTCCGCAAGGGCCGGGTGGTCGGCACCGAGCCCGGCGCCGGCGACCGGGCGACCTGGGGGTCGACGGTGACCGTCCGGGTCAGCAAGGGCCCCGACCTGGTCGAGGTCCCCGAAGTGGTCGACCTGCCCAAGGATGAGGCGGAGCGGCGGCTGCGTGCGGCCGGCCTGCGCGCCAGCTTCGTGCTGAACTTCGGCAGCCGGGTGATCGACCAGAGCCCGGAGCCCGGTGAGAAGGCCAGACGCGGCAGCGTGGTCCGCCTGCTGCTCAACCTCCTCTAGCGGTGCGAAGGCGTGCGCATCGGAGCCCACGTCTCGGTCGCCGGCGGCCTGGCCAGGGCGGTCGGCAACGCCCGCGCGGTCGGCTGTGAAGCCTTCCAGGTGTTCGTGTCCAACTCCCGCGGCTGGGCCCCACCGCGGCTGGAGCGCCAGGCCGACGACCGGTTCCGGGCCGAGGTCGCCGCGGCCGGCCTCGGCCCGTTGTTCGTGCACGCCCCCTACCTGGTCAACTTCGCCAGCGCCGGCCCGACCACCCTGGAGCGGTCCCGCGAGGTGGTGGCGGCCACCCTGGCCAAGGCGGCCGCCATCGGGGCCGCCGGGGTGGTCGTCCACGCCGGCCAGGCGCAGGCCAGCGGCCGCGCCGCCGGGCTGGCCAGCAGCCGGGAGGCGCTGCTGCCGCTGGCCGACGCCATCGGCGACCCGGACGGGACGGGAACCTCCCCCGGCGGCCCCGACCTGGTCCTGGAGCTGACCGCGGGCACCCGGGGGGCGCTGGCCGCCCGCTTCGACGAGATGGCCGAGCTGCTGGCCGCCTGCGACGACCACCCTCGCCTCAAGGTCTGCATGGACACCTGCCACGCCCACGCCGCCGGCTACGACCTGGCCGACCCGGCCGGCGCCGCCAAGGCCCTCGACGAGCTGTTCGCCATCCTCGGCGACCGGGTCACGCTCATCCACGCCAACGACTCCCGCGACCAGGTCGGCGCCGGCCGCGACCGCCACTGCCCCATCGGCACCGGCACCATCGGCGACCAGGGGTTCACCGCCCTGCTCGCCCACCCCGGC
>DATHIG010000656.1:0-8541 GCA_035490035.1 Actinomycetes bacterium | reverse complement strand
ACGTCGGAGAGGTAGAGAACGTTGCCGGCGACCCCGAGCAGGATTGCGGCAGCAGCGACTAACGGCCCGTACATGGCGGTGGTCCCTTCGCAGGGTCTTCGGGCACAGGCGACCCTGCCACATGGGGCCAAGGCGTAAATGAGTGGGGGTAAACCGGCCGGGGGTGGGGGTCCAGTCCCGGTCAGGCCGCCAGACCAGCTAGGCTGACCAGCCATGATGAGTTTCGCTAGACTCTCCAAGAACACCGGCCAAGTATCCGGGTTTGAGGGATTTGCGTGGCCGCCGTGGGCGGCGCGCAGCTCCAGGGCTGCATGGATGCTCGGCGCTGCATGCGGCGCCGGATACATGACAGCTGTTCTAGGTGACCGTCCTTCCAGGCAGGCCGGGTTACTCGGATGGCATCAGGATCCACAGGATCGGGTAGACGATGATCTGGCTCCCGGGGATCACGATCAGGGTGACAACGAACAGGATCCTCATCATCGTCGGGGCAACGCCGAATCGTCGCGCCAACCCGGCGCAGACCCCGCCCAGGATCCGACCCTGGCGGGGGCGGATGAGTCCCTGACGGCGAAACGCTTCCATCTCTGCGGTCCTCCAATGACCTCGATATCTCCCCACCCACGCTAGCGGGGTACCCCGCCAACGGCATCGGTGATCACCCTGGAATGTCCCGGACCCGAACGGCGCCCGGCTCAGGGGGAGGTGGGGGTCTCCGGCTGGGCGTCGAGGACCCGGCGGGCGATCTCGGCCAGGGGAAGCTGACGGTCCATGGCCGCGCGGCGCATGCGGGTGTAGGCCTGGTCCTCGGTGAGGCCGAACTGCTCCATCAGCCGGCCCTTGGCCCGCTCGATCACCTTGCGGGCGGCCAGCTTGGACTCGAGGTCGTCGACCGTGCCCTTGAGCTCGCGGCGGTCGGTGGCCCTGGCCAGGGCGACGCTCACCCCGGCGAGGAGCTGGGCCGGCTGGAACGGCTTGACCAGGTAGCCGATGGTGCCGGCGTCGGCGGCCTCCTCGACCAGCTCCTTGTCGGAGAAGGCGGTGAGCACCAGCACGGCCGGACCCTCGGCGGTGATCTGCCTGGCCGCGGTGAGCCCGTCGACCTTGGGCATCTTCACGTCCATGACCACCAGGTCGGGCCCGAGCTCGCGGGCGAGGCGGACCGCCTGCTCGCCGTCGCCGGCCTCGCCGACCACGGTGTGGCCGCCATCCTGGAGGGTCTCGACGATGTCCACCCGGATCAGGACCTCGTCCTCGGCCACGAGCACACGCGCCATCCTGCTCCTCTCGCCACGAACGTCGGGCAAGCATGGTAGCCCGGATGCATGATGCTCCGGAGCGGTGGTGGCATGGGCCCCGAGACCCTCGGTCATCCGGTCCCCTCGTGGGCGCGTTCGATGGCCGCGACCTCGGCCCGGGGCGCGACCCGCCAGAAGGCGGCGCCCGAGTGGTCCCAGCTGTCGAGGATCTCGGCGGCCACCGCCGAGCCGGTCAGCTCGTGGTGGGCGACGATCATCTCGCGCAGGAACACCAGCTCGATCTCGTCCGGCCGGTGGGGCACCACCAGCTCGTCGTTGAGCTGGTCGAGGGCGTGGCCATCCGGGTCGTGGAGGAACAGCTCGCCCCCGGTCATGCCGGCGCCGAGGTTGCGGCCGACCGGGCCGAGCACGATGACCGAGCCGCCGGTCATGTACTCGCCGCCGTGGTCGCCGACGCCCTCGACCACCGCGGTGGCGCCGGAGTTGCGCACCGCGAACCGTTCCCCGGCCCGGCCGGCGCAGAACAGCTCGCCCCTGGTCGCCCCGTACAGCGCGGTGTTGCCGATCAGGACCGGAGCGCCGGCGTCGTCGGCTGGCGGGCGGACGACGATGCGCCCGCCGCCCATGCCCTTGCCGACGTAGTCGTTGCAGGCGCCGGTGAGCCGCAGATCGATCCCGGGGGCGAGGAAGGCGCCGAAGCTCTGCCCGGCCGTCCCCTCGAACTCGACCCGGGCCCGGCCGGCTGGCGGCCGCGAGCCGAAGGCGGCCCCGATCGCCACCCCCAGCCTGGCTCCGACCGATCGGTCGGTGTTGGCGATCGGGTAGCTCAGGTGGACCAGGTCGCCGTCCCGCAGGCCAGGGTAGGCGTCGTCGTGGACCCGGTCGCCGAGGGCGGACCGCGGGCGCTGGATCGGGTCGGGGGCAAGGTACCGTCGCGCCGAGCGATCCGGCTCGGGGCCGACGGCGAGCAGGGGGGTCAGGTCGAGGCTGTCGGCGCGGGCGTCGCCGGTGTGGCGCTGAGCGAGCAGCTCGACCTGGCCGACGGCCTCCTCCAGCCGGCGCAGGCCGAGGCCGGCCAGCAGCTCCCTGACCTCCTGGGCGACGTATTCGAGGTAGTGGACGACCATGTCGGGGGTGCCGGAGAACTTGGCTCTGAGGTCAGGCCGCTGGGTGGCGATCCCGACCGGGCAGTTGTCCTGGTGGCAGGTGCGGACCATCAGGCAGCCCTCGGCCAGCAGCGCCGCCGTGCCGAAGCCGAACTCGTCGGCCCCCAGCAGGGCCGCCACCAGCACGTCACGGCCGGTCTTGAGGCCGCCGTCGACCCGGACCTTGCAGCGCGAGCGCAGGTCGTTGTCGACCAGCGCCTGCTGGGTCTCGGCCAGGCCGAGCTCCCAGGGCGCGCCCCCGTGCTTGATCGAGGACAGCGGGCTGGCCCCGGTGCCGCCGTCGGCGCCGGAGATCATCACCACGTCGGCCAGCGACTTGACCACCCCGGCGGCGATGGTGCCGACGCCGGCCTCGGCGACCAGCTTGACCGACACCTCGGCGTCGGGGTTGGCCTGCTTCAGGTCGAACACCAGCTGCGCCAGGTCCTCGATCGAGTAGATGTCGTGGTGGGGCGGAGGCGAGATCAGCGCCACCCCCGGCTGGGTGTGGCGCAGGCGGGCGATCTCGGCGCTGACCTTGTGGCCCGGCAGCTGGCCGCCCTCGCCCGGCTTGGAGCCCTGGGCGATCTTGATCTGCAGCTCGACGGCGCTGGCCAGGTAGGCCGGGGTGACCCCGAAGCGGCCGGAGGCGATCTGCTTGATGGCCGAGCTGCGCTCGGTGCCGAAGCGGGCCGGGTCCTCGCCGCCCTCGCCACAGTTGGACCGGCCGCCGACCCGGTTCAGGGCGATGGCCAGCGTCTCGTGGGCCTCCGGCGACAGCGACCCGAGGCTCATGGCCGCGGTGGAGAAGCGGGCGAGGATGTGCTCGGCCGGCTCGACCTCGTCGAGGGGCACGGGCGGGCCGGCCGGCCGGGTCTGGAGCAGGTCGCGCAGGGCGGCCGGGGGTCGCTCGTTGACCAGGCTGGCGAAGTGGCGGTAGCGATCGAAGCCTCCACCCTTGACGGCCTGCTGGAGCAGGTGGGCGCCACGCTTGGAGCCCTTCATCTCGGCCCCTTCCCGGACCGTGAAGTGCAGCGCCTGCATGACGGTGGGGTTGGTGGCGTGGTACTCGCCGCCTGGGCGGTGCTTGAACCAGCCCGGGTTCTCCAGCCGCGCCACCTCGGCCCGGCCGGCCCGGTGGCGCTCGAGCGCGTCGCAGGCCAGCTCGTCGAAGCCGATCCCGCCGAGCGGGGACGGGGTGCCGGCGAAGCACAGCTCGATCACCTCGGCATGCAGGCCGACGGCCTCGAAGATCTGGGCGCCCCGGTAGGCGTCCAGGACCGAGATGCCCATCTTGCTCATGACCTTGAACACGCCCTCCTCCAGGGCGTGCAGGTACCGGTCCTGGGCGGCCGCCGGGTCCTGGTCGAGCCCGGCCACCGTGACCAGGGTGAGCCGGGGGCAGATGGCGTCGGCCCCATAGCCGAGCAGGGTGGCCGCCTGATGGGAGTCGCAGGGTTCGCCGGTGTCGGCGACCAGGCTGGTCCTGGTGGCAAGGCCCTCCCGGAGCAGCCGCTGCTGCACCGCCCCGACCGCCAGCAGCGACGGCACCGGCACGCGGCCCCCGAACCCGGGCCCCTCCGGGCCGGCGGCATCGGAGACGACCAGCAGGCCGGCGCCGTCCCGGACGGCGGCGACCGCCTCGTCCCCCAGGCGCAGGCAAGCGGCGCGAAGCCCGGCCGGGCCCTCGGTCGCCGGCCAGGTGGCGTCGAGGACCCTCCGGTCCAGCGCCAGCGCCGGGTCGCTCAGGGCCTCCAGCCCGTCGGGGGTGAGGGTGAACCCGGCGAGCTCGACCAGCCTCGCCGCCTCCGGCTCCTCGCCGAGCAGCGGGTGGCGCCGGCCGAGCAGGGTCCGGCTGGACAGCACGTGCCGCTCGCGCAGGTGGTCGATGGGCGGGTTGGTGACCTGGGCGAAGCGCTGGCGCAGGTAGTGGCCGACCGGCCGGGTGGTGACGCCGAGCACGGCCGGCGGCGTGTCGTCGCCCATCGAGGCCGTCGGTTCCTTGCCGGCGGTCGCCATCGGCCGCAGCACGGTGGTGATGAGCTCCCTGGTGAAGCCGAAGGCGGCCTGGGCGGCGACCACGTGGCGGTCGTCGGCGGACGGCGGCGTCACCGGCTTGCCAGGGTCGGCGCTGCGCAGGTGCTCGGCCACCCAGGTGCTCCAGGGCCGGGCGGCGGCCAGCTCGCCCTTGATCTGGTCGTCGGTGAGCAGCCCGCGCTCGGGGTCGACGCAGAGCATCTGCCCGGGCCCGAGCCGGCCCCGGCGCACCCGGCCGCGGCCGGTCGTGTCGACCGCGCCGGCCTCCGAGGCGCAGACGACCAGGCCGTCCTCGCACGCCTCGAAGCGCATCGGCCGCAGCCCGTTGCGGTCCAGCACGGCCCCGACCAGGCGGCCGTCGGTGAACACCAGGCCGGCCGGGCCGTCCCACGGCTCGGTCAGGCAGGCGTGGTAGCGGTAGAAGTCCCGCAGGTCCCGCAGCTCGGGCTCCTCCTGGGAGGGTTCCACCGCCGGGACCAGCATGGCCAGCGCATGGCGCAGGTCGCGGCCACCCCTGACCAGCAGCTCCACCGCGTTGTCGAGCTTGGCCGAGTCCGAGCCGTCCGGGTCGAGCACCGGTCGCAGCAGCTCCTCGTCCAGCTCGCCGGCCGCGAGGTTCCCCTCGCGCGCCCGCATCCAGGCCACGTTGCCGTCGATGGTGTTGATCTCGCCGTTGTGGCACAGGAACCGGAAGGGCTGGGCGCGCTCCCAGGACGGCGTCGTGTTGGTCGAATACCGCTGGTGGAAGACGGCGAACGACACGGCGAAGGCCGGGTCGGTCAGGTCGGGGTAGAAGGCGGCGAACTGGTCGGCGGCGCACAGCGCCTTGTAGGTGACCGTCCGGGTCGAGCAGGAGGCGAGGTACAGGGTGGTCCCGGCGGCCAGCGCGGCCATGGCGGCCCGCCGCCCGGCCCGGAAGCAACGCCGCTCGGCCTCGGCGTCGTCGCCGGCGTCCTGGTCGCCGACCCCGACCCGGAACACGGCCTGCTCGATGGTGGGCGCGGATCGCATCGCCACCTCGCCGAGGGCGCTGTGGTCGACCGGGACCGGCCGCCAGCGGAGGAGCTCCAGCCGCTCCGCGACCAGCGCCTGCTCCACCGCCCGGCGGGCCTCTTTGGCATCTTCCTGACCGCGGGGCAGGAAGGCCATGGCCACCCCGATCCGGCCCACCGGCCCGGCCTCGGGCCCGTCCGGACCGGCGAAGAACCCTGCCGGCAGGGGGAGCAGCACCCCGGCGCCGTCACCGGTCCGCGCGTCGGCGGCAACGGCACCCCGGTGGCGCAGGCGCTCCAGGCCGCCGATGGCGGCGTCGAGGATCGAGCGGCTGGCGCGGCCGTGCACGTCGGCCACGAAGCCGATGCCGCAGGCGTCGCGCTCGTCGCGGCGCCGGTCGTACAGGGCACGGCCTGCGGCGGCCGCACCGGGCAGGAGGTGGTCCTTCATCTCGCCTCCGTCGGCACTGCAGGGGCAGACGCCGGGGGCCGAGCGATGGACAACGATGTCCAGGGACACGAAAACGGCGCCACCCTGGGGCGAGCGCCGTTGCTCTTTCGGACCATGAGCGTACGGAGGTTGGGTCCGGCTCGTCAACAGCCGGTGCCAGGGCGTCTCAGCGTTTGGGCACGACCTCGCCGGTTCGGGTATGGCGGCCCCGCCAGGCGGCCAGCGCGCCGACCCCGGTCCCCAGCGCCAGCAGCACCAGCCCGACCGCCATCAGCCGCAGCAGCGGGCCAGGCTCGATGCGGGTGTCCGCCCGCCGGGAGGGCAGGCCTGGCACGGGTTCCAGCTGCCTGGCCTGCCGCGGGACCAGGCCGAGGCGCACGGCGAGGCCGCCCAGCGCCGTCAGCCGGGGTGGCCCGCCGTCGGCGGGCAGCTCGAACACGGCCCGCTCGAACGCTTGGCGAACGGCCCCGTCCGGCATCATCTGCGGCGTCCCGAGCGGGTAGCCGAACCGGTCGCGGGCCCGCCGCCAGTCGTCGGCGGATGCTGTCGCCGGGTCGGTGCCCAGGTACGCGCGGGCGATCACCCGGTCGTCGAGCAGGGTTCGCGCCCGGGCGTCGCTGGCGGGCGCCCGAGCCGGCGGCAGCGGGATGGCGGCATCGGCCACCGCCTCGGCATCCAGCTTGGCCAGCAGCGGTGGCAGCTCGATCGGCCGCACGGTCGGCTGGCCGGTCGGGGTCGGGACCGCCCCGAGCACCATGGTGTCGAACGCCTGCAGGGCCGGGCCGTCGCTGGTCCAGACCGAGCCGAGCGGCCGGCCGAGCACCGCCTTGCCGCCAAGGGCGGTGTAGGCGGTGTGGAACATTCCCCGCTGGCCGTCGACCACCCGGTAGCCGCCGCAGGCCGAGCCGGTGACATTGGAGAAGATGCCGCCGGGCACCGGGAGGCTGTCGGCGACCGGGTCGAGCGGGCCGGCGTCGACCAGCCAGAGCTCGAGCCGGGAGTAGCTCGGCGAGGCATGGGTTGCGAGCGGCCTGCCGTGCTGGCGGACCCAGGCGCCAAGGGCCGGGGTCGCCGGCCCGCCGTACCTGGCGGCGTCCGGGGTGAGCACGAAGTAGCGCA
Organism: Actinomycetes bacterium; assembly: GCA_035490035.1. GTDB lineage: Bacteria > Actinomycetota > CALGFH01 > CALGFH01 > CALGFH01 > CALGFH01. Next base: position 1,538 of record DATHIG010000656.1, on the reverse strand, counting down.
CCCCTGCGGCCTGGGCCGCCGGGCCGCTGGAGAAGTCGGTCACCCTGGCACCCGCGTCCAGCAGCCGGGCCCGGTCGTCCGGCCCGCCGGCGTTGATCGCCGAGCAGTCCGGCACCTGGTCGCCGACCGTCGCGACCAGGCGCCCGAGCCCGTCGTCGGACCGTTGCCCGTACCGGAGTCCCCAGTCCACCCCCAGGGCCGCGACCAGCCCGGCGAGTGCCACCCCGACCCCGGCCAGGGCCACCAGGCGGCTCTTGGGGCTTTCGTTGCCACGCACCGCCGCGACGACCCAGCCGGATGCGAATGCTACGGCGACGGCCGCGGCGGGCAGGGCGAACGGCAGGGCCTGTTCGACCGGGTAGCCAAGCCCCATGGCCAGCAGCGCCCCGGCGGCGGTGGTCCCCACCCAGGCGAGCAGCCGGGCCGTCGCGGTCTGGTCCCTGGCATCCGGCCTGGCGCCGGACCGATGGCGCCAGGCCAGGATGGCGGCGGCCAGGCCAGTGACGACCAGCAGCCAGCTGAGCGGGAACGCGGCCAGCGAGGCCGCGATGGATCCTCGTCCCGGGGGTTGGCCAAGAAGCCATCCCGCCTGGCCGGCGCCCAGCTCCTGGCCGGACACCCAGATCGGCAGGGCCAGCCACAGGGCAGCCCCGAGACCGAGGGCGGCCATGGTGCGCCAGGCCTCCCGGTGCTGGCCGGCCAGCAGGGCGGCGACGGTCGGGACGGCCAGCACCGGGAGTGCCAGCGGGCTCACCAGCAGCGCAAGACCGCTCCCGGCGGCGACCGGAGCCAGCCAGCGCAGGGCCGGACGCGCCGGCAGCGCCCAGGCCAGGGCGAGCGTCCCGAGGGCCAGCGAGAGGGCGAGGACCCTGCCGGTCGCCACCCGCCCCCCCAGGACAAGGATGGGGTCGAGGGCCACCAGCACCCCCACCATCACCGCAACCCCGAGCCGCCAGGCTCGGCCGGGCCGGCCGTGCGGCGGGGCCGGACCCGGCCCGGCCGCCGCACCGGTACCGGGTCCGACCCGCATGAGGAGCAGGGAGAGCAGCACCGAGAGGGCGACCGTCAGCGCGAGCAGGACCCGGCTCGGCACCCGAGCGGCTTGCACCGCCGCCTCCAGCGAGTCCTCAGCCCCCGTCGCCCGGAGCCAGGCACCCACCACCAGCGCATGCAGCGGCTCGATCGGCCCGATCCTCGGGTCCTGCACCACCAGGCCGCCTCCCGCCGACCCGGCAGCCCGTACCGCCGCCACCTCTCCGGCAAGCGTGTCCGGTCCCCCGTCCCCATGCCAGCCCGCCGCCGCCAGCCCCACCACAGCCATCATCACCACGACCACCGCCGGCCGCGCCATCCCAACCAAGGTCCGCCGGGCGACCGCCACCGCCGCCGGCAGAACCTCCCCACGTACCTTCGCCCGCCAAGCCTCCGCCCGAACCGCCCTCGCCTGCCGCGCCTCCGCACGAGCCGCCTTCTGCGCCTCGGCACGGGCCGATCTGGCCCGCCGGGCTTCGTCTCTCGCGCGTCGCCGGTCGGTGCTG
>DATHIG010000655.1:0-2819 GCA_035490035.1 Actinomycetes bacterium | reverse complement strand
GGTCGCCGACAAGCTCGGCGGCAAGGCGAGCTTCGTGCACATCGAGATCTACCCCAGCCGCTCGCCGGCCAAGCCGGTCCGCGCCCTCACCGACTACGGCTTCAACACCGAGCCGTGGCTGCTGGTCGTCGACCGCGACGGAATCATCCGGGCCCGCTTCGAAGGCCCGGTCACGGCCACCCAGATCGAGGAAGCGCTGCGCCCCCTGCTGGCCTGACGGATGTCGGCACCCGCGCCCAGGCTCAGCTGGAAGCGGGTGATCGCCTGGCGCCTGGGCCGGCGGCCAGCTGGAGCTTCACTGGGCGGAGGCGCCCCGGTCCTAGCCCTGGCGCCTGCCGGAGGCGGTGAAGGCGCCGCCGCCGACCACCCGGCGGTACAGACCAGGCAGCAGCACCCGGGCGACCGGGACCAGCCCGTAGGGCCGGGGCACGTAGCACTCGGCCCGGCGGCGCCGCCAGACGTCCACGATCGCCTCGGCCACCTTCTCATCGGTGGAGACCATCCACCGGGTCCAGGGCCGGGCCAGCAGCTCCCGCTGGGGGAAGCCCTCGGTGGCCACGAAGCCGGGCTGGACCAGGGCGACGTGCACGCCGTGGCGCCGCTCCTCCATGTGCAGCGCCTCGGTCCAGCCGGCCAGGGCGAACTTGCTGGCCGAGTAGGCGCCGGCCCGCGGCCGCGACACCCGCCCGGCAATGCTGCCGACGTACACGATCGCGCTGGGCGCCGAGCGGCGCAGCAACGGCAGCAGGGCCTCGGTCAGCCGCACCTGGGCGTCGAAGTTGGTCGCCATGGTCCGCTCGACCTCCGCCCAGCCGCCGTCCGCGAAGTTCCCCCGCCCGGCGATGCCGGCGTTGTTGACCAGCAGGTCCAGCCGCCCATGCTCGGCCTCGACCCGCCCGGCGACCTGCGCCGGGGTGGCCTCCTCGACCAGGTCGGCAGCGATCACGCTGGCCCCGCCCAGCTCGCCGGCCAACGCCTCCAGCCGGTCGCGGCGCCTCGCCACCAGCACCAGATGGGCGTCCGGTTCCCTGGCCAGCCGGCGGGCGGTGGCCGCCCCGAGCCCGCTGGAGGCACCCGTGACCAGGACGATCACGCCTCCCGGCCCGCCTTGCCCTGGAGGGCACCCGCGATCCGCTCGGCGACCTCGTCGACCTCGCCCGCGGCGTCGACCCTGACCAGCAGCCCCTTGCGGTCGTAGTAGGCGAGCAGGGGCCCGGTCTCGCGGTTGAACAGGTCCATGCGCCGGTGGATGGCGTCCTCGTCCTCGTCCTCGACCCGGTCCTGCTCCTCGGCCCGGCGGGCCAGCCGGTCCCGCAGCTTGTCCTCGTCGATCTCGAGGCTGACCACCGCGTCCAGCGAGCAACCCAGCTCGTCCAGCCGCTCGTCCAGCGCCTCGGCCTGGGGGACGGTACGCGGGTACCCGTCGAGCACGAACCCGTCGGCGCAGTCCCCCTCCCCCACCCGCTCCAGCACCATGCCGATCATGACCTCGTCGGGCACCAGGTCGCCCCGGTCCATGTCGCGGCTGGCCGTGCGGCCCAGCTCCGTCCCCCGCTCAGCGTTGGACCGCAGGATGTCGCCGGTGGCGATGTGGGCCCCGCCGAACCGCTCGACCATCCGACCGGCCTGGGTCCCCTTGCCGGAGCCCGGCGGGCCGACCAGGACCACGCGCATGCCTCGACTCCCTTCTCGCAGCGGGTGGGCATGCAACCACGGCCGCGGCCGGCCGCTCAAGGGACTCTGTAGAAGCGCAGCTGGTCGCTGCGGTCCACCAGCCGCATCCCGGCCCGCTCCAGCACCCGCTGGGATGGCTGGTTGGCATGGGTGGTATCGGCCTCGACCCACGCCACCTCCGGCTGGGCCAGCGCCCAGGCGACCACCGCCTTCAGCGCCTCGGTGGCATACCCCCGCCCCCGGGCGCCCGGCGCCAGCCCGTACCCGACCGTCACCGCCCCGCCCTGGTTCGGCGGCCCGTGGAAGCCGATGTCGCCGATCACCACATGGTCGCTGGACCGCACCAGCTGGTACACCCCGTACGCCCCGGGGCTGGACCCGTTGTCGATCGCCCGCACGAACGCCTCGACCGCGATCAACGTCCCCTGCATCGGATACCCGGCCATCCACGGCCGCTCCGGGTCGGACTTCCCCTGCAGCAGCGCCCGCGCCTCCCCAGCCTCAAGCTGGCGGAGACACAGCCGCGCGCTCTGGATCCGGTTGCCCATCCGCCCACTCTAGTGCCGTGACCGGGAAGGTTCACCGGGTTGCCGTTCGCGCGGGAGGGCCGCTGCCGGTTGGATGTGAGGACACATCCGATCCGGTGCGTGGAGGTGCGGTGGCAGAGCCAGTCAGGGTCCGCAGGCTGACCTATCAGGAAGGGCAGCGGCTGCAGCAGATCGTGCGCCGGGGCAGCACCAGTTCGGTCCGCTACCGGCGGGCGATGATGCTGCTGGCCTCGGCGGGTGGGAACACCGTGCCCGTAATCGCCCGGCTCGTCCAAGCCGACGAGGACACCGTCCGTGACCTGATCCACCGGTTCAACGAGACCGGGCTGGCCTGCTTGGACCCTCAGTGGGCGGGAGGCCGTCCCCGCCTGCTCAGCCCTGACGACGAGGACTTCGTCATCCAGACGGCCACCACCCGCCCGCGCAAGCTCGGCCAGCCCTACACCCGCTGGTCACTGCGCAAACTCGCCGCCTACCTGCGCAAAGTCCACGGCCGTACGATCCGCATCGGCCGCGAGGCCCTGCGCTGCCTGCTGGCCCGCCGCGGCGTGACCTTCCAGCGCACCAAGACCTGGAAAGAGTCCACCGACCCTGCGC
>DATHIG010000654.1:0-3828 GCA_035490035.1 Actinomycetes bacterium | reverse complement strand
GATCCACCGGAGGTTCATCGCACCGCCTCCCCGTCGGCCGCTGGATCGGCCGCGGGCACCGGGCGAAGGCTCCGTCGTCGGGCCCGCGGCCGATCCAGCGGCCGACGGGGAGGCGGTGCGATGAACCTCCGGTGGTATGCGCGGCGGCTGGCCAGCATGTCACCGGCGGAGATGGCCGGGCGAGCGCGCGACGAGGTGACCAAGCGCCGTTGGCGTGCCCGCCAGGTCACCGGAGCCGAGGCCGACCCCACCGGCGTGCCGGCCGGGCGGCCGCCGGTTGCCGCCCCCCTCCCGGCCGCCGGCGACGCCGTGCCCGAGGACGCCAGGGTCCGCCTCAAGGAGGCCGCCGAGGAGCTGCTCGCCGGGCGCTGGCGGGTGTTCGCCTGCGAGCGTGACGACATGGCCCCGGCGCCGGACTGGTTCCTGGACCCGAGCACCGGCCGGCGCGCCCCGGACCGGACCTACTGCTTCGAGATCGACCACCGCGACCAGGCCGCGGTCGGCAACGTCAAGTACGTGTGGGAGCCGTCCCGCCATCAGCACCTGACGGTGCTGGCGGCCGCCTATCACCTGAGCGGGGACGAGCGCTACGCGCAGGCTGTCGCCACCCAGCTCCGCTCCTGGTGGGCCGCCAACCCGTTCCTGTCCGGCATCCACTGGACCAGCGGCATCGAGCTGGGCGTGCGGCTGCTGTCGTGGGTGTGGGTCCGCCGGCTGCTGCACGGCTGGGCCGGGGTCGAGACGCTGTTCGAGGGCAACCGCGTGTTCCTGCAGCAGCTCCACCACCATCAGGAGTGGCTCGCCCGGCTGCCGAGCCACGGTTCATCGGCCAACAACCACATCCTGGCCGAGATGGCCGGGCAGTTCGCCGCCAGCTGCGCCTTTCCCTGGTTCCCGGAGAGCACCGCCTGGCGCGAGGACGCCGCGGCCACGCTCCGGCGCCAGCTGGCCAGGCAGACGTTCGCCGGCGGCGTGAACCGCGAGCTGGCCACCGAGTACCACGGCTTCGTGCTCGAGCTGGGGCTGGCCGCCGCCCTCGAGGGTGAGGTGGCCGGTCAGCCGCTCGGCCCCCAGGCCTGGGACACGCTGCGCCGCATGGCCGACACCTTGGCCGCCATGGTCGACGTGCGCCTGCGCCCACCCCGCCAGGGCGACGCCGACGACGGCCATGGCCTGCTGCTGGACGGGCCCGGCTACGACCGGTGGGCCTCGCTGCTGGCCACCGGGGCGGTGCTGTTCGGCCCGGCGCCATGGTGGCCGGCCGTGCCCCGGGCCGACGTGCGGACAGCGCTGTGGACCCGGCTCGCCACCCGCCCGCTCCCCGGCGGCGCCTCCCGGCCGGCCCGGCGGCCGTCGCTGTTCGAGGACGCCGGCATGGCGCTGCTCCGCGACGAGGCGGGCCGCGGCGACGAGCTGTGGTGCCGGACCGACCACGGCCCGCACGGCTACCTGTCGATCGCCGCCCACGCCCACGCCGACGCCCTCGCGGTCGAGGTCCGCGTGGGCGGGGTGGACGTGCTCGCCGACCCGGGCACCTACTGCTACGGCGCGGAACCGGCCTGGCGGGCCTACTTCCGATCCACCCTGGCGCACAACACCCTGGAGGTCGGTGGGGTCGACCAGTCCGTCGCGGCCGGTCCGCACCTGTGGACCCAGCACGCCCGGGCCGAGCTGGAGGGTGTCGCCGGCCTGGACGGCGGCGCGGTGGCCGAGTGGCGGGCGGCCTACCACGGCTACCGGCGCCTGCGCCCGCGGGCCGTCCACCGCCGGGGTGTCCGGTTGGACCGGCAGGCACGCCGGCTGGTCATCGAGGACCGGCTGGACACCCGCGGCGCCCACGACTGCCGCCTCGCCTTCCACCTCGGCCCTGAGGTCGCCTGCACGCTGCGAGGCCGGCGGGCCGTGCTCGACTGGCCGGGTGACGCCGGCCGCCGCACCGCCACGCTGGTGCTCCCCGATGGGCTCGCCTGGCAGCGCGTCGAAGGCCAGACCGATCCGCCGACCGGTTGGTACTCGCCGGCGTTCGGTGTGCGGGTGCCGGCCGCCACGCTGCTCGGGACCGGCCAGGTCGCCGGCGGCCAGGTGCTGGTGACCGTCCTTGATCTCGACGCTGGGAGCGCATCATGAGGATCAGCGTGTTCGGCCTCGGCTACGTCGGCGCCGTCTCGGCCGCCTGCCTGGCCGCCGAGGGTCACACGGTGGTTGGGGTCGACACCAACCCGGTCAAGGTCGACCTGCTGAACCAGGGTCGCGCGCCGGTCGTCGAGGCCGGGCTCGCCGAGCTGATCGCCGACTGCGTACGCGACGGCCGCCTGCGGGAGACCACCGACTGCGACGAGGCGGTGGTCGGCACCGACCTCGGCTTCGTCTGCGTCGGCACTCCGAGCAACAGCAACGGCAGCCTCGACCTGACCTACCTGCGGCGGGTCGCCGACGACATCGGGCAGGCCCTCCGCCGCCATCAGACCCCCTTCGTGGTGGTGGTCCGGAGCACCGTGCTTCCCGGCACGACCCGCCAGGTGATCCTGCCCGACCTTGAGCGCGTGGCCGGCCGCCCGGTGGCGGTCTGCGTGCAGCCCGAGTTCCTGCGCGAGGGCAGCGCCGTCCGGGACTTCTACGAGCCCCCCAAGGTCGTGCTCGGCGCCGACGACGAGCAGGTCCGCGCCCTGGTCACGCCGGTGGCGGCGCGGGAGGGCGCGCCGCTGATCCAGACCGAGCTCGAGCTCGCCGAGATGATCAAGTACGCCGACAACGCCTGGCACGCCCTCAAGGTGACCTTCGCCAACGAGATCGGGAGCCTGGCCAAGGCCCAGGGCCTCGACGGCCAGCGCGTCATGGAGATCCTGTGCGCCGACACCAAGCTGAACCTCTCCCCGGTGTACCTGCGCCCGGGGTTCGCCTTCGGCGGGTCCTGCCTGCCCAAGGACGTCCGGGCGCTGCGCTACCAGGGCCGCAGCCTTGACATCGACCTCCCGGTGCTGAACGCGATCCTGCCGAGCAACCAGCAGCAGCTCGACCGGGCCTGCCAGCTGGTGGCCGACGCCGGCGCGCGCCAGGTCGGCGTGCTCGGCCTCGCCTTCAAGGCTGGGACCGACGACCTGCGCGAGAGCCCCATGGTCGAGGTCGTGGAGCGCCTGATCGGCAAGGGATACGACGTTTGCATCTACGACGCCAATGTCAACCTTGCCAAGCTGGTCGGCGCGAACAGGAGCTACATCCTCGAGCAGATCCCGCACATCTCCGACCTGATGGTGACCAGCATCGACGAGGTCCTGGACCGCGCCCGCACGTTGGTGATCGGCAACGCCGACCCGGCGTTCCGGGCGGTCGCCGAGCGCCCGCGGAACGGCCAGCGGATCGTGGACCTGGTCCGCATCGTCGACCGGCGCAGCGATGGGAACGGCTACGATGGCATCTGCTGGTAGACCCCGCCGTGTGCTGATCGTCGTCCAGAACCTGCCGGTTCCCTTCGACCGCCGCGTGTGGCTGGAGGCGACCACCCTCGCCAAGGCCGGCTACCGGGTCAGCGTCATCTCCCCCAAGGCCAAGGGCTTCACCCGCTCCTTCGAGGCGCTCGAGGACGTGCACATCTACCGGTACGGGCTACCGGTGGACGCCCAGGGCGCCCTTGGCTTCCTGGCCGAGTTCATCTGGTGCTTCGTGCGCACGGCGATGAAGACCGTCCGGGTCGCGCTGCGCGGCCGTGGCTTCGACGTGCTCCATGTCTGCAACCCGCCCGAGACCTACTGGCCCCTCGCGTGGTTCTGGAAGCTGTTCGGCAAGCGCTTCCTCTTCGACCACCATGACCTCTCGCCGGAGATGTACCAG
>DATHIG010000653.1:0-2642 GCA_035490035.1 Actinomycetes bacterium | reverse complement strand
CCGCCGACGTTACCGGCGAGGTCGGCCAGCTGGGTGGTGGTGGCGACCACCTGCAGCAGCCTGCCCGGGGTGGCCGTCCCCCGGTCCGAGCTGGCGGGTTCCTCGCCCGCACAGCCGGCGGCCAGCACGGCCGCGAGGGTTGCGGTCAGGACGATCCAGCGCTTGTGCATATTTGGCTCCCATTCGCGCTCAGGGGCCACCGTCTGGCCCCTGATCGGTAATGATTACCATAACCATCGGGGTCTGTCACCGTGACCGCGCAGAACCGATCACTCGCCGGGGCCGCGCAACTCCCTGAGGAACCGACCGGTCCCCCATCGGGGGCCACGTGCAAGGGCCGGCCAACTGGCCGGCCCTCAGAGGTCGTGTGGGCGTGGCAGGGCTAGCCTCCGGTGCCTTTCAGGACCAGGGTGGCGTTCCCGGCCGACGGCGGTGCCGTGTACCCAACCGCCCACAGATTGCCGGCGGAGGTCGCCGAGACACCAAGGACGATGGCCGACACCCCCAGCTCCGGACTTGGGTGGTGGATGCCGAGGGTGCCGGCGCCACCGTTCCCGGTCCAGTGCACCAGCAGCGGCTCGTGCAGGCCGGTGGATGGCGAGGAGTAGTAGCCGACCGCCCAGACACTGGTCGACGACACCGCCGCCACCGCCTGCAGCTGGTCCTGGGACCCGGTCTCACCTCGGGGCACCGTCAGCGACGACCAGGTCGTGCCCTGCCGGCGTAGCATGAGCGACCGCGGCGTGATGCCGCCGCCGGAGGTGTCCTGGGCCACCCCGACCGCGAACACCTCGCCATTGGTCAGCGCCACCACGTCGGTGAGGGTGTTGCGGTTCAGCGGATTGGGCGAGGACTCACGCTTCCAGCTGGTGCCGTCGAAGTGCACGACCAGGCTGGAGACCGGCCGCCCAGGGGCGTTGTAGTCCCGATCCCAGCCGACCGCCCACACCTTGCCGGCGGCGTCCACGGCGATCGCCTCGAATACGGTCAGGTGCCGACCCGTGCTGGCCTGGGTGTATCTCGTGGTCCAGGTCCCGTTCTTCCATTGGCTGACGGTGGCGGCCGAGCCGGCGTAGCCGGCGATCCACACCTCGGTGGACGAGACGACGTCGAGGCCGCGTAGGGCCACGCCCGACGGCCTGGTCATCGCCACCCACCTGCTGCCGTCGTATCGGTGCACGAGGGTGCCAGCCTGGGTGTCGGAGCCGATCGCCCAGACGTTGGTGGAACTGGTCGCGTCGACCCGGTTGAGCTGGCTGTAGCCGGTCGCGCTGGCGTTCAGGCTGGGCACGACACTCCAGGAGGTGCCGTTGTAGCGTTGGGTCATGCTGCGGTAGCCAGCCAGGTTGCTGTCGTAGTAGTAGCCCACCGCCCACGCGGTGGACGTGCCCGGGACCGTGACGACGTCCTGGAGAGCGCTGGCCACGGTGCCGCGGTTGGGGCTGGGGACCCTGGTCCAGGTCGCCGCCGCATAAGCCGGTGCGACCGACACGACCAGTGCCAGCGTGAAGAGGACGGCGACCAGGCGCAGACGGGCTCGTGCCGGTCCGGTACGGGGGGTCATCATGAGCCCTCCTTCTCACTGGTGTTCCACCGGTACCAAGCGTGCGTGCGTCGGAGTCACGTGCCGGGCAGCCGCGGGCAGGGCTTGACCGGCCCTGCTGGGTGAGCGCTGGAAGGGCCGCTGACCAGAGAACCGCGAATCGACGCGCTCGATTCCCCGCTCCCTCAGCGTCGCGGCCGGCAGTTCCGCCTCGACCTCGGGTTCGTTGTCCGCTGGTGACGGTGGTTATCGGTGTGGCCTCTCCCCATCGGCCTCTTGGCCGAGAGCCGGCCTGTGGCCTGCGTCGGTGTCGAGTCTCGCGTAGTACCTGACCAGGGGCAGACCGACGAAGCCGGCCTTCTCGTAGACCCGGCGCGCGGGAGCATGCCCGGGGTCACCTCCGGTTCCGACGACCGCCAGCCCCACTCCGGCATCGCGTAACCGCTGCACCGCGAACGACGTCAACGCCGTGCCGATTCCCTGGCGCTGCACCAGCGGGTCGACCGCCAGCATGTCGATCTCCCCCGTCCGGTCGTCGGAGTTGATCCGCACGGCGACGTACCCGACCGGACGCCCGTGCTGTTCGGCGACCCACACCGCTTCGGTGTCGTCCTGGCAGACGGCTTCCACCGCCTGAGCCTGTGTCGTTGACCAGTCCGGATAGACCGCCTGGTAGACCCGCTCGCCCAGGACCGCGCGGAAGGACTCGAACACCGGCGCCCAGGCGCGAAGCGAGAACTCGACGACGGCGGCGATGTCGGCAGGGTGTAAGGGACGGATGGTCGGACCCATGATCGCCATCATGGCGACAGGGTCGGTGACCCGCACCCGATACCACGGCAAGCCGATGCAAGCCTTCACCAACCGACCCCCTGCTCCCAAAGCCAGATCGGGAACGATTGTTACCTGGGGCGATGGCGATCGGCGCAGGTCACGGCCGCCGTTGCGTTGTTCGTGGGTGTCCGCGCGGGACCGGTCAGGACCGCTGTGAATGACACGCTGGTGACACGGCCGGCATCGCTAGGCAGTCGAGAGCCGGAGGTTCCCAGGTCGGCGCGCTTGACACCCCAAGAGGCTATCTTGTAGATATATCTGACAG
>DATHIG010000652.1:0-2962 GCA_035490035.1 Actinomycetes bacterium | reverse complement strand
CGCGGCCAGGGTGATGGCCGCCGCGGCCCCTGGGGAGGTGCTGGTGTCGGGCACCGTCCGCGACCTGGTCGCCGGGTCGGACTATGTGCTCGAGGACCGCGGAGCCCACGCCCTCAAGGGCATGACCGGCGAGTGGCGGCTGTACTCGGTCAAGGCCTGATCATCGTCGGCGCCGCACGGCCTACCATGGGCCCATGGACGTGACCATCGTCGAGGTCAGCCCGAGGGACGGGCTCCAGAACGAGCGGGTGATCCTGTCCACCGAGGCCAAGGTCGAGCTGGTGGCCCGGCTGGTCGGGGCCGGAGCCAGACGGGTGGAGGCGGTGTCGTTCGCGCACCCGAAGCTGGTCCCGGCGATGGCCGACGCCGAGGCGGTCATGGAACGGGTGCCGCGGGTCGACGGTGTCGCCTACGCCGGCCTGGTCCTCAACCGGCGCGGCCTGGACCGCGCCCTGGCGGCCGGGGTCGACGAGGTCAACGTCGTCGTGGGCGTCAGCGACACCTTCAGCCGCCGCAACCAGAACGCATCCACCGAGGAGAGCATGCGGGCGGCCGTCGACACGATCGGCTCGGCCCGCTCGGCCGGCCTGTTCACCACCCTGACGCTGGCCACCTCCTTCGGCTGCCCCTTTGAAGGCGAGGTCAGCCCCGACCGGGTGGCCGAGCTGGCCGCGCGGGGGGCCGGAGCCGGGGCGCAGGAGCTGTGCCTGGCCGACACCATCGGCGTCGGGGTGCCGTCGCAGGTCCGTGACCTGGCGGCGCGGGTCCGCGCCGCCGCCGGCGAGGAGCCGCCGCTGCGGTTCCACTTCCACAACACCCGCAACACCGGCTTCGCCAACGCCGTCGCCGCCGTCGAGGCCGGCGCCCTGGTGCTGGACGCCAGCGCCGGCGGGATCGGTGGATGCCCGTTCGCGCCGGAGGCGACCGGCAACATCGCCACCGACGACCTGGTCTACCTGCTCGAACGCATGGGCCATGACACCGGCTACGACCTGGAGGCACTGCTGCCGACGGCCGCCTACCTCAGCGGACAGCTCGGCCACGAGGTCCCGGCCATGCTCCCGCGGGCCGGGTCGTTCCCCGGCCCAGCGACAGACCTCACCCGCTCTGGGTGAGCCAGCCGCAGCAGCAGGGCGTCCTCACCGCCGACGAGCTCGAGCCCAGCAGGCCGGAATCCTGGGAGCTTGACCGGGCTGCAACCGTTCCGGTTGCGAGCCGCGTAGACCAGGCGTAGAAGTGGAGTAGTTCGACTCGTCCCCCGAGCCCCCGAGGACGACGACTCCGGAGACGCAAGTGGTCCACGCGACCAGGTCGAATCCTGCCCCCGACGACGTCCTCCCCGGCGACGAGCGTGCCGTGAACCGGGTCGAGGGCTGGTTCCGGGACTATGCCGTCACTGGTGACCCGGAGGTCAGGGAGCGGATCATCGTCTCCTACCTCGGCCTGGCCGACCGGCTGGCGGAGCGCTACCGCACCAGCCGCGGCGCCAGCCCCGACGACCTGCGCCAGACCGCGCGGGTGGGCCTGGTCGCCGCCGTTGACCGATACGACCCCGACTACGCCAACCCGTTCGTCCCGTACGCCGTCGCCTGCGTCGTTGGCGAGATCAAGCGGTACCTGCGCGACACCAGCTGGCGGGTCCATGTCTCGAGACCGGTGAAGGAGCGTGCCCTGCGCCTGTGCAGGGCCGTTGACGAGCTGCCGCACAGCCTCGGGCGCTCGCCGACCATTGCCGAGCTGGCCGCGCACCTCGGGATCTCCGAGGACGAGACGCTGGAGGCGATGGAGGTCGCCCACACCCGCTCGGAGGTCTCGCTCGACCAGCAGCTCGGTGTGGAAGGCGACACCTCCCTGGGGGACCGCCTGCCCGCCGCGGCCCCGCGCGAGGAGCCGGAAGACCTCCTGCTGCTGCCGGGGATGGTCGACAGCCTGCCGGAGCTGGAGCGGGAGATCGTGGTCCTGCGCTTCTTCCACGACCTCGACCAGTACGACATCGCCGCCCGGGTCGGCTGCTCCCAGATGCACGTCTCGCGCCTGCTCCGACGCGCCCTTGGCCGCATGCGCGCGCAGCTCCTGGTGGGGTAGGACCGCGGGCCTGTTTCCGGGCCTCCGAACCGGGGCAGGCATGCGGCCGCCCATCGACCCAGGGGGCCACCATGGCAAAGGACGCCGTCGCGCTGATCAAGGCCGACCACCGCAAGGTGGAGCAGCTGTTCCGCGAGTACGAGGAGGCCGGCGACCGCGCCCACAAGACCAAGCAGCAGCTCGTCGAGCAGATCACCAGGGAGCTCGAGGTCCACACGACCATCGAGGAAGAGACCTACTACCCGGCCGTCGAGGCCAAGGCCAGGAGGGACGGCAAGGAGCTGATCGGCGAGGCGATCGAGGAGCACCACGTGGTCAAGCTCCTGCTCGGCGAGCTGGCCGCCCTGTCGCCAGAGGACGACGCCTACGACGCCAAGGTGACGGTGCTGATGGAGAACGTCCGTCACCACGTCGAGGAGGAGGAGTCGGAGATGCTGCCGCAGTCCGAGGAGATTCTCGGCAGGGACGAGCTGACCCGCCTGGGCGAGGAGATGACGGCCCGCAAGCAGCAGCTCGGCGCCGGCTAGCCGCGCCACCCCGTTTCAATGCTCGTCCTCCCGTCTACACTGAACCGACGGTGGGCGGGAGGTGGCCGGCGCATGGCCGACGGGGAGAGCAGGGGCGAACGGCTCGACCGTGAGCTGATGGAGCTGCTGCAGGAGCTCCGGGTGGTGCTCCCCGGGGTGCAGGTGCTGCTGGCGTTCCTGCTCACTGCCCCCTTCCAGCAGCGATTCTCCGAGCTCCCGGGCAGCCTCAGGAACGCCTTCTTCGCCGCGATCGCCTCGGCGACGCTGGCGACGGTGTTGCTGATCGCCCCGTCGGCCCACCACCGACTGCGCTGGCGGGCCGGCGAGAAGGAGCGCCTGCTGCGGATCGG
>DATHIG010000651.1:0-7191 GCA_035490035.1 Actinomycetes bacterium | reverse complement strand
TCGCGTCGTGGTGGGCGGTCGCGTCGTGGTGGGCGGTCGCGTCGTGGTGGGCGGCCGGGTGGTGGTGGCCGTCGGTCTGCGGCTGGTCGTGGTCGCCTGGGTGGTGGGCGTGGTGGATGGGGCGGCGGTCGGCTCGGTGGTGGTCGGGGCGGCCGGGCCGCCGGGCACGCCGGGGGCGACCGCGACCCCGCTCTGGTAGAGCCGGGCCCAGCCGAGGACCGCGTCGACGTAGGGCCAGGAGTGGTTGTAGCTGTAGATCGCCTGGCGCAGCCGGGCCGGGTCGCCCAGGTCCCCGCCGCCGCTCAGGCACAGGTATCCGGCGGCGCTCACCGCGGCGTCGAACAGGTTGTTGGGGTCGGCGACCCGGTCGCCGTTGCCGTCACGGCCCAGCGACCGCCAGGTCGTCGGGATGAACTGCATCGGCCCGACCGCCCGGTCCCAGGTCGTGTCCCCGTCCCAGCGGCCGCCGTCGCTGTCGGGGATGCTGGCCACCCCGCGGCCGTCGAGCGGCGGCCCGGTGATCGGTGGGCTCACCGCTCCGCTGGGGCTGAACCTGGTCGCCGACCCCCCGTACAGGCCGTGGTTGGACTCGATGCGGCCGATGCCGGCAAGGACCGCCCACGAGAGCCGGCAGCCCGGGTCGAACCCGGCGGCCCAGGCGGCAGCCTCGCGATAGGCGCGCAGCGTGAGGGCCGGGATCGACGGGTCGCCGCCGGCCGGCACCACCGCGCCGGCGGGCGTCGCGGTCGCGCCGGCCCCCGCCTGGCGGAGCGCCGCCCGGTCGCGCTCGGCAGTGGCCGCCGCCTCGCGTCCCCGCTGCCAGGCCAGGGCGCGCAGTCGGGCCAACTCGGCGGCGCTCGGCTCGCCGGCGGCCCCGGAGACCAGTCCCGCCGGTTGTCCGCCAGCCGCCAGGGCGCCGCCGGGCACGAACCCGGGTGCCGCCACCGCCCACGCCAGCAGCGCCAGCAGCGCCGTCCCGCCGGCCCGCAGGCGGCGGACGAAGGTCGCGGGGGGCGGTGACGGTCGATGCAAGGGCGGCTCCCGGAGCGTGCGCGGCCTTCCATATTGGCACGTCATGGCCGACAATGCGCCTCCCAAATGGTAGCGACAGCTATGTCTCAGCACGACACAACCGTCTTGGTCGCCCTTGTCGCGACGTTGTAGAGTTTGGGCGCTCGCATTGGGGGAGGACGACGATGAGAAAGCGGGGCAACCCCGCCACCGGTCTAGTTCTTCATGACCAGATGACGGGAACGTCGCCCTCTGCTCGTGTATCGTGTGGATTCGCCTTGCACCCTTTCGGCGGCGTTCAGCATCTGCCAAGCTCGAGTCCATGCGTGGGGCCACCGTGGTGAAACCGTGACGGTCAAGGCCAAGAGGCGGAAGGACCTGCGCAGCTTCCACCTCGCCGCCGTCGCCTCGGCGGCGCTGACCGTCCTGTTCGCAGCCTGGATCGGCTTCGGGTACGGCGGGCCGGAGACCACCGAGCTGTTCAGCAACCTCGTCCAGGCGGCCGCCGCCCTGGTCGCCGCCGGGGCCTGCTTCCACGCCGCCCACCGCATCCCCTACGGCTTCGGCAGAGCCTGGACCGCCTCCCTGCACCGGGCCTGGCGGCTGCTCGGGGCCGCCGCCCTCGCCTGGGGCCTTGGCCAGGTCGTCTGGACCTACCTGGAGCTCTCCGGCGTGAAGGCGCCCTTCCCCTCGCTGGCCGACCTCGGCTACCTGGCCACCGTGCCCCTGCTGATCGCCGGCGTGCTGGCCTTCCCGACCGCCCCGATGCGCGCCACGGCCAGGCTGCGCACGCTGCTGGACGGGCTGCTGATCGCCGCCTCGCTGCTGTTCCTCGGCTGGGCCACCGTGCTCGGCGACGCCTTCAGGGCCAACCGCAGCTCGACCCTGGAGTGGGCCTTCTGCCTGACCTATCCGCTCGGCGACATCGTTGCCGGCACCATCGTGCTGGTGTTGCTCACCCGCTCCCGCGGCCGCGGCGTGACCCACCTGTCCATGATCGGCGCCGCCGTGTTCTCGCTGACAATCGCCGACCTCGGCTTCGCCTACAAGGCCCCGACCAACGCCTATGGCACCGGCTCCCTGGTCGACGTCGGCTGGGTGGTCGGCTGGCTGGTGCTGATGGCCGCCGCGCTCAAGCCGACCGTCGCCGAGCTGCGC
This sequence comes from Actinomycetes bacterium, assembly GCA_035490035.1. Classification (GTDB taxonomy): domain Bacteria; phylum Actinomycetota; class CALGFH01; order CALGFH01; family CALGFH01; genus CALGFH01. The sequence continues at coordinate 5,022 of DATHIG010000651.1, read as the reverse complement.
CGCACCGACGACGAGGAAGAGCCGTCGATCACCCGGCTCGCCCTGCCGTACGCCCCGCTGGTCGTGGCCGCCGTCACCGCCCTGGTCATCCAGATCGTCACCGGCGAGTTCGAGCCGTTCCTGGTCTACACCGGCACCATGATCGGGCTGCTGGTGATCTCCCGCCAGATCGTCGCCCTGATCGAGAACCGCCAGCTCAACGCCCGTCTCCGGGCCACCGTGGAGCAGCTGTCCGAGCGCGAGCAGGAGCTCAAGGACGGCCTCCGCCGGGAGCTGGCCGCCGCCGACCGCCTGCGGGCCGCCGACGACATGAAGGACACCTTCCTGCGCGCCGTCTCCCACGACCTGCGCACCCCGCTCACGGCCATGCTCGGCGTCGCCGTCACCCTGGAGCGGACAAGGCTCAACCTGCCCCGCGAGCAGGCCCTCGACCTGGTCGGCATGCTGGTCGAGAAGACCCGGAAGCTGGAGCGGCTGCTCAAGGACCTGCTCGACCTCAACCGGCTCGAGGAGGGCGTGCTGGAGCCCAACCGCTCCATGACCGACGTCCGCGAGCTCGTCCACCGGGTGGTCACCGAGGTCGACCAGCTCGCCGGCTGGCCGATCGACATCGAGGCCGAGCCCATCCTGGCCTTCATCGACGGGCCCAAGGTCGAACGGATCGTCGAGAACCTGCTGCTCAACACCACCAGGCACACGCCGCCGGGCACCAGGGTGTGGGTCAGGGCGCTGGCCAAGGGTCCCGACCTCGAGCTGATCGTGGAGGATGCCGGTCCTGGCGTGCCCGCCGAGCTGGCCGGCACCATCTTCGAGGCGTTCCGGCGGGGCGGGGCGGCGGCCCCGACCCCCAGCCACGCCCGCGGCGTCGGCATCGGCCTCTCCCTGGTGGCGCGGTTCGCCCAGCTCCACGGCGGGCAGGCCTGGGTCGACGAGCGCTGGGGCGGCGGGGCCGCCTTCCACGTGCTGCTGCCCGACGCGGTCAGCTACGACCGCGGCTACGCCCAGGTCCTCGACCGGCTGTAGCCCGGCGCCCGGCCGGGCGGCCCCGGGCACACCCCCAAGCAGTGCATACGGGTGTTTCTGCGGGGCTGACGGTCTGCTATCGTGGCTGCCGCGGCCGCGCCGCCCCCGGCTCGATGGGTGTCAACCGTCCCGGGCAGCGCCGGCCTTGGGCTCTGCCAGCGGGCCCAGGTTGCGAAGGACCCTGCCGGAAGGCCGAGCAGGCACCTGCGGACGCAAAGGCAGCACGCATGGCGCACACCACCAACCCCGGACCCTTCTTCCACCGTGTCCCAAGGGCCCATGCGGCCGAGCAGCCGTTCACCTACCCGCTCCGGCGGGCCTGGGAGGAGCCGGACTGGACCCGGCTGCCCGGCTTCAAGGACGTGAGCCGGGCCGAGTGGGAGACCGCCCAGTGGCAGCGGGCCCACACGGTCAAGAACCTGCGCCAGCTCCAGGCCGTGCTCGGCGCCCTGCTCCCGGCCGACCTGCTCGCCTCGGTCGAGCGGGACCAGGCCGAGCGGGCGACCATGTCGATGCTGCTCCCGCCGCAGATGCTCAACACCATGGACGAGCGGGACCTCTGGGCCGACCCGGTGCGCCGCTACATGCTGCCCGCCTTCGACGACCGCGACCCCGAGTGGCCCAGCCATCCGCTGTCGACCCGCGACAGCCTCCACGAGGCCGACATGTGGGCGGTGGAGGGTCTGACCCACCGCTACCCGACCAAGGTGCTGGCCGAGCTGCTGCCGACCTGCCCCCAGTACTGCGGCCACTGCACCCGCATGGACCTGGTCGGCAACTCCACACCCCAGGTCGCCAAGTACAAGTTCGAGACCAGGCAGCCGGCCCGCCACGAGCAGATCCTCGACTACCTGCGCCGCACCCCCAGCGTGCGGGACGTCGTCGTTTCCGGCGGCGACGTCGCCAACCTGCCGATCCGGGTCCTCGAGCAGTTCGTCTCGGCCCTGCTGGACCTCGACAACATCCGCGACATCCGGCTCGCCTCCAAGGGGCTGATGGGCCTGCCCCAGCACTTCCTCCAGGACGACGTCCTGGAGGGCCTGGCCCGCCTGGCCGCCAAGGCCAACCACCGCGGCGTCGACCTGGCCCTGCACACCCACGTCAACCACGCCAACCAGCTCACCCCGCTGGTCGCGCGGGCCGCCGGGGCGCTCCACGACATGGGCTTCCGCGACGTCCGCAACCAGGGGGTGCTGCTGCGCGGGGTCAACGCCACCGCCAAGGACCTGCTGGAGCTCTGCTTCACCCTGCTCGACCGGGCCAGGATCATGCCGTATTACTTCTACGTCTGCGACATGATCCCCAACTCCGAGCACTGGCGGATCTCGATCGCCGAGGCCCAGGAGCTGCAGCACGCGATCATGGGCTACCTGCCCGGCTTCGCCACCCCGCGGGTGGTGGCCGACATCCCGTTCGTCGGCAAGCGCTGGGTCCACCAGGTCGAGGCCTACGACCGCGAGAAGGGCATCTCCTACTGGACCAAGAACTACCGCACCGGCATCGAGTTCGACGACCCGGACGCGCTGGACCGGCGCTACGAGTACTACGACCCGATCCGCAGCCTGCCCGAGACGGGCCGGGAGTACTGGCGCAGGTTCGGCGTGCCCGACACCGTCCCGGTCACCTGATCACCCCGGGAGCGCCGGCGGCGCCGGCGCCCTGGCCGCGCCGATGCCGGTCATGCCGGGGTCGTTACCCGCGGAGCAGCTCGGTGACCTGGAAGGCCAGGTCGAGGGCCTGGCTGGCGTTGAGGCGGGGGTCGCAGGCGGTCTCGTAGCGGCGGTGGAGCTGGCCGTCCTGGATGTCGTCGGCGCCGCCGAGGCACTCGGTGACGTCCTCGCCGGTCAGCTCGACGTGGATGCCGCCGGGATGGGTGCCCTCGCCGCGGTGGGCGGCGAAGAACCCGGCCAGCTCGGCCATGACGTCGTCGAAGCGTCGCGTCTTGTGCCCCGACGGGCCGACGAAGGTGTTGCCGTGCATCGGGTCGCAGGCCCACACGACCGGGTGCCCGGCGTCGCGGACCGCCCTGATCAGCGGCGGCAGCCGCTCCTCGACCCTGGAGGCGCCCATGCGCGCGACCAGGGTGAGCCGGCCGGGGACCCGTCCCGGGTCGAGCAGGTCGCACAGGGCGACGGTCTCCTCCGGGGTGGCCGTCGGGCCGAGCTTGGCCCCCACCGGGTTGCCGATCCCGCGCAGGAACTCCAGGTGGGCGCCGTCCAGCTGGCGGGTCCGGTCACCGACCCACAGCAGGTGCGCCGAACAGTCGTACCAGCACCCGGTGAGGCTGTCCCGCCTGGTCATGGCCTGCTCGTAGCCGAGCAGCAGGGCCTCGTGGGAGGTGTAGAAGTCGACCTGGTGGATGACCGACGAGGTGGCCAGGTCGATGCCGCAGGCGGCCATGAAGCGCAGCGCCCGGTCGATCCCGTCGGCGACGGCGTCGTAGCGCCGCCCGGCCGGGCTGCGGGCCACGAACTCCTGGTTCCAGACGTGGACCTGGTTCAGGTCGGCGAACCCGCCCTTGGTGAACGCCCGCAGCAGGTTCAGGGTGGACGAGGACTGGTGGTAGGCGCGCAGCATGCGGGCCGGGTCGGGTCGCCGCGCGGCCGGCTCCGGGACCAGGTCGTTGACCATGTCGCCGCGGTAGATCGGCAGCTCGACCCCGTCGACCCGCTCGCTGGGGACGCTGCGGGGCTTGGCGAACTGGCCGGCGATCCTGCCCACCTTGACCACCGGCAGCCCGGCGCCGTAGGTGAGGATCACGGCCATCTGCAAGATGACCTTCAGCTTGTCGCGGATCGAGTCGGCCGAGAAGGCGTCGAAGGACTCGGCGCAGTCGCCCGCCTGGAGCAGGAACCCGTGCCCGGAGGCGACCCCGGCCAGGGTGGCCTGCAAGGTCCTGGCCTCGCCGGCGAACACCAGCGGCGGTTGCCTGGCCAGCTCGTCGAGGACCCCGTCGAGGGCGACCTCCTCCGGCCAGTCGGGCTGCTGGGCGGCCGGCAAGGCCTGCCAGGAGTCGGGCGCCCAGGGCTCCGGCTGGGTACGAAGGGTTGGGTTCATCGGTATATCGTCGCAGAAGGGCGCCGTGGCGCGCATGTCATGAGGCAAGGAGGCGGCCGTCATGGCCGGGTCGCCGGCCGTCGGAAGATTCACCCTCATGTTGAGGTCAAGGTGATGAGCTTGACCGCGGTCGGGTGGACCGTCACCGGTAGGGTGCAGTACGCGTCAATGAATGGAACGCGCGGAGCGCTCCGGCGGTCGCAGCCATAGAGACACCATCGTGGGCTCCACGGTTCGGTCGGCCACGGCCAGCAGCTCAGCGGTCAGGGTCGTCAGGTCGACCTGCTGGTGCAGGCGGGCGCTGAACGCCTGAATCGTCTCGACGGCGTCGTAGCGGCGGCGGTTGAAGCGCCGATCCACCAGCGCCTGGACCCGGCGGCGGGCCGGCTGGAACACCGCCGCCACGGCCAGGGTGGCACCGGCCACCACGAGGCTGGACTGGCGGCCGCCGAGCCGCTGGCCGAGCCCAAGGACCACCGCGGCGTAGCCGCCGCCCAGCAGCACGGTCAGCAGCCCGTAGGCCAGCGTGCGGCTGATAATGCGGTCCAGGTCGTACAGCCGGTAGCGCAGGATCGCCGCGCCGGTCGCCACCGGCAGCAGCGCCACGAACAGGCCAGAGGTCCACTCGAGCAGGGCAGGGTGCCCTGTGAGCGCGCCGAGGACGGTGGCCACCACCGCCACCGCCAACAGGCCGGCGGCCATCGCCACCCATCGCAGCTGCTGACGCTCGGTGCCGCGAGCACGGCGAAAACGCATCACCAACGAGGCGACGTCGACCAGGATGGCGAGCTGGGAAAAGATCAGGGCGGCGATGCTGGTGACCAGGACCAGGCCGGCCAGGCCGGGGACGGCCAGCGGGCTGGTGACCGGCTGGTCGGGCCCATCCAGCAGCCCGGCGCTGAGCGGCTGGCTCAGCAGGAAGACGATCGGCACCGCGGCGGT
>DATHIG010000650.1:0-5222 GCA_035490035.1 Actinomycetes bacterium | reverse complement strand
GGGAGTAGACGGGAGCACCACCATGCGGGAGCTGTGGACGGTCCGGGCCGGGACCGTGCCGTACCGGCGGGCCTGGGCCTGGCAGCGGGCGCTGGTCGAGCGGCGCGCCGCCGGCGACATCCCCGACATCGTCCTGTTGCTGGAGCACCCCCACGTCTACACCATCGGCAAGCGCGGCAGCGACGCCGACGTGCTCGCCGACGCGCGCTGGCTGACCGCCAACGGAGCCGAGGTGGTGCGCAGCGACCGCGGCGGCCAGGTCACCTACCACGGCCCCGGCCAGCTGGTCGGCTACCCGATCACCATGCTGGACCCCAACCCCGACATCTGGCGGTTCGTCGGCCGGGTCGAGCAGGCCCTGGTCGAGGTGGCCGCCGGGTTCGGGCTGCAGGCCAGGGGCGAGCGCGGCGACCTGACCGGCGTGTGGGTCGGCGACGCCAAGCTCGGCGCCATCGGCATGCGGGTCTCGCGCGGGGTGACCAGCCACGGCTTCGCCCTCAACTGCGCCACCGACCTGGCCTTCTTCAACGCCATCGTGCCCTGCGGGATGCCCGGCAAGGCGGCCTGCTCGCTCTCCAGCCTGCTCGGCCGCCCGGTGCCGGTGGCCGAGGTGCTGCCGGCCGTCGAGCGCCACCTGGCCGAGCGGCTGGGGCGGACGCCGATCCCGGTCGACCCCGCTACCCTGGAGCTGCCGGCGGAGGACCACGACCCGGAGACCGTCCATGCCTGAGCCCGTGATCCCGCCCGGGGTTCGTACCCTCGGCGTGCTGCCACGCACCCCGGCGCCGCCCCCGACCGAGGCGACCTTCGCCCGCAAGCCGGAGTGGCTCAAGGTCAGGGCCACCCTCGGCCCCAACTACACCGAGCTCAAGGGCCTGATGCGCGACGCCGAGCTGCACACGGTCTGCGAGCAGGCCGGCTGCCCCAACATCTACGAGTGCTGGGAGGCCCGCGAGGCCACCTTCCTGATCGGTGGGGAGCTCTGCACCAGGGCCTGCCCGTTCTGCCAGATCCACAGCGGCCGGCCCGAGGGCTACGACACCGACGAGCCCCGGCGGGTCGCCCACGCCATCGCCCGCATGGGCCTGCGGTTCGCGGTCATCACCGGGGTGGCCCGCGACGACCTGGCCGACGGGGGCGCCTGGCTGTTCGCCGAGTCGGTCCGCCAGGTCCGTTCGCTGCTGCCCGGCTGCGGGGTCGAGGTGCTGATCCCCGACTTCCGGGGCAGGCCGGATGCGTTGCGCCAGGTCATCGACGCCGAACCCGACGTCCTCGGGCACAACGTCGAGACCGTCCCCCGGCTGTACAAGCGGATCCGGCCGGGGTTCACCTACGCCGGGTCGCTGGAGCTGCTGGCCAGGGCGCGGGCCTGGCTGCCGCCGGGGTGCGCGACCAAGTCCAACCTGATCCTGGGGATGGGCGAGGAGCAGGCCGAGGTGCTGCAGACCATGGCCGACCTGCGCGCCGTCGGGGTCGAGCTGCTCACCATCACCCAGTACCTGCAGCCGACCAAGGGGCACCTCAACCTGCAGCGGTTCGTCCCGCCCGAGGAGTTCGCCGAGCTGAAGGCGCACGCCGAGGGCCTCGGGTTCGCCCACGTCGAGTCGGGGGCGCTGGTCCGCTCCAGCTACCACGCCGGCGAGATGCACAAGGCGGCCGTGCGCAAGCAGCGCGGCCAGCTGCCCGCCTGGGCGGCGGCCGAGGCCTGAGCCCACCATGTCCCGGACCGCCGGCCTCACCGCCCCCCGGCGCGCCTCGACCGGTGCCCGCCTGGCCGCGCTGCTGCTGGTCGTTGCCGTGGGCTGGCTCGGGTTCCGGGCCGTGGCCGCGTTCGACCAGGACCGCCACGCCGCCGAGGCCGCCGCCGTGGTCGGAGCGCCCGACGCCGTCCACCACCGCCTGCCGCCGGTCCCCGGCGCTCCGGTGGCGGGAGCGACCGGGGAGCTGCGCTACCGCCCCGACACCTGGCTGACCGTCGTCGACCTGCGCGGCCTGGCGCCGGTGACCGGCGGCGAGCGCTACCTGGTGTTCCTGCGCAACTGGGCCGGCTGGACGCTGGCCGGGGCGGCCCGACCGGACTCCGGCGGCACCGCCCAGGTGCGCTCGGCGGCCGAGCCACGCCCGGCGTCCATCTACGAGGTCGTGGTCGCCAGGGCGGTCGACGACGCCACCAGCGTCCCCCACGGCCAGCCGGTGCTGCACTGGTTCGAGCCCTCGCTGGCCGCACCCAGGGCCCGACCGTTCGTCTTCGCCCGGGGCGCCTAGCTGGTCGGCCGGTCACCGCCGCAGGCCGGACTCCAGCTGGGCCAGGCTCTCGTCCTGCGCGGCCACGAAGCCGCCGAGTCGCTGGTTTACCATGGCGAAACAAGCCAGCAACGGGTCGGCAAACGCGGGTTGCTAGCGTCGCCCGAGTCTGCCCAGATGACAAGGAGGCACCCGCCGTGACGGAATCGGTCGGAGACGTTCTCAACCTGATCAGGGACAACGAGGTCCAGATCGTCGACCTGCGCTTCGCCGACCTGCCCGGCCTGATGCAGCATTTCTCGATCCCGGCCCACGAGCTGACCGAGGAGGGCTTCGACGAGGGCTTCGGCTTCGACGGCTCCTCGATCCGGGGGTTCCAGGAGATCCAGGAGTCGGACATGATCCTGGTCCCCGACCCGGGCACCGCGGTCCTGGACCCGTTCCGGACCCACTCGACCCTGATCCTCAACTGCTTCGTGAAGGACCCGGTCACCGGCGAGCCCTACACCCGCGACCCGCGCCACGTCGCCGCCAAGGCCGAGAAGTACCTGGAGGGGACCGGCATCGCCCAGACCTCCTACTGGGGGCCCGAGGCGGAGTTCTACATCTTCGACTCGGTCCGGTTCGACCAGAACCAGCACTCGGCCTATTACTACGTCGACGCCGTCGAGGGCGCCTGGAACTCCGGTGCCGAGGAGGGCGGGCGCAACCTCGGCTACAAGCCCCGCTACAAGGAGGGCTACTTCCCGGTCCCGCCCACCGACCACTACCAGGACCTGCGCTCGGAGATGGCCCTGGCCCTTGAGACGGCCGGCATCCCGGTCGAGGTCCAGCACCACGAGGTCGGCACCGCCGGCCAGGCCGAGATCGACATCCGCTTCGGCACCCTGCTGGAGACCGCCGACCGGCTGATGCTGTTCAAGTACATCATCAAGAACACCGCGCTCAAGCACGGCAAGACGGTCACCTTCATGCCCAAGCCGATCTTCCAGGACAATGGCTCGGGCATGCACACCCACCAGAGCCTGTGGACCGACGGGGTGCCGCTGTTCTACGACGAGTCCGGCTACGCCCAGCTCTCCGACCTTGGCCGCTGGTACATCGGCGGGCTGCTGGCCCACGCCCCGTCCCTGACCGCCTTCACCAACCCGACCACCAACTCCTACCGCCGCCTGGTCCCCGGCTACGAGGCCCCGGTCAACCTCGTCTACTCCCAGCGCAACCGCTCGGCCGCGGCCCGCATCCCGCTGTACTCCCGCAGCCCCAAGGCCAAGCGGGTCGAGTTCCGCGTCCCCGACCCGTCCTGCAACCCCTACCTGGCGTTCGCGGCCATGCTGATGGCCGGCCTCGACGGGGTCCGCAACAAGATCGAGCCGGCCGGCCCGCTGGACAAGGACCTCTACGAGCTGCCGCCCGAGGAGCTCGCCGAGGTCCCCCAGGTCCCCGGCTCCCTCGACGAGGCCTTGGCCGCCCTGGAGGCCGACCACGAGTTCCTGCTCGAGGGTGACGTGTTCACCCTCGACGTGATCGACACCTGGCTGGCCTACAAGCGCGAGCGCGAGGTCGACGCCGTCCGCCTCCGCCCCCACCCGTGGGAGTTCAACCTCTACTACGACATCTAGCAGTCCCCAGCGTATCCGCGCTGCTCACGAGCCTGCCCCCTGCTCTCCGGAGCCCGAGGCGGGCTCGTTTGCTAACACGCTGCTAACAGCGGGCAGGAACAGGCCAGCCACCCGCGAGACGGCTGCCCGCTGCGTGCCTGGCGTGACGTGGCTGTAGGTGTCCAGGGTGACGCGGACCGAGGCGTGGCCGAGCTGCTCGGCAACCACCTTCGGGTGCTCGCCGGCCTCCAGCGCCATCGTCGCCCAGCCGTGTCGCAGGTCGTGGAACCGGATCGGTGGCAGGCCGAGCCGGGCCGCCCTGCGCTTGAACTGGATTGACACCGCATCCGGGTTGAGCGGTTCGCCGCCTGGGCGGGTGAACACCCGGCCGTGGTCGGCGTAGCCGGCGCCGAAGGCCAGCCGCTCGGCCGCCTGCGCCCGACGATGCGCCCGCAGTGCGGCGATGGTGGCCGGGTCCAGCTCGACCCGGCGCCGTCCGGCTGCCGTCTTGGCTTGCCGGACGGTGAGGTAGCCGCCGTCCAGATGCATGTCGGCCCAGCCGAGGCCGACCAGCTCGCCGAGCCGCATGCCGGACGCCGCGGCCAGCTGGTACAGGGCGGCCAGCCGGTCGGCGGCCACACCTGCAAGGAACGCGCGAAGCTGGTCGGCCGTCCACGTCACCCGGACGCGGCGGGCTGGCTTCGGCGGGTCGACGAGATCCGAAGGGTTGCGCACCAGCAGCTCCCAGGCGACCGCGTCGGCCAGCGCCCGGTGAAGCTGGGTATGGATCAGCCGCACCGTCGACCGGGCGAGCCCGCCGGCCTCGAGGTCCGCATACAGCGCATCCAGCGTTGGCGGGTCGAGGTCGGTTAGCCGGACGTGCCCGAGGCGCTCGGCCACGTGGCCGAGGTTCTGCCGGTAGCTGGTGAAGGTCGACGGCGCCACCTTGGCCCGGATCGACGGCAACCATGTCCCGGTGAGGTACTGGCCGAGGATGGTCCTGGTCGGTGCCTTCCAGCCGCCGCGGTCTTTCCGGGCCCGGGCGTCGTTGCGGGCTCGCCGGGCCTCCTCCCGCGTACGGCCAGCAGGTACCCACTTCTGCCGCCGCTTGCCGGTCGCCGGGTCGCGCGGCTCGTCGAGGGCGAAGTACCACATGCCACCGCGTTTGATGAGGCCGTCGCGCATCTTAGGCTTGGCCGGCGCTGTCATGGCAGCGGCTCCTCGTGCCAGCCGACTTCGTCGTAGGTGATCTTCACCTTGAACAGCTCCGGCGTCTTGCCGGCCAGCCGGAAGCCGACCTCCCCTGCCACGCCGCGCACCCACTCATGGACGAACTGTTTGCTGGTGAGGCTTCCCATGCCCAGGTCAACGGCACGG
>DATHIG010000649.1:0-5518 GCA_035490035.1 Actinomycetes bacterium | reverse complement strand
AAGTCAGTTCCCCGGTCCGCTGGGACGCCGCGCATGCGTCAAACTGACTTACGGCCTCACCTGCGCCAAGAAGCACCGACGTCGGCGGGCAACCCGCCCGATTTTCCCGCATGCGCGGCGTCCCAGCGGACCGGGGAACTGACTTTGAAACAGACCCTAGTCTAGACCGCACTCACCGGAATCCCCACCCAGCCTGAGCTGCCCGGACCCTACTGGAGCGGTCTGAGCGGAAGATGGGCAGTTATCTCCTAAACGGTGGCGGTTGGACGACGAGATTCGCGTCGGGGTCGGGCTCGCGGCCGATCATCAGGCGCGGCCGCTGCGGATCCTCGCCAAGGACGACCATGAACGAGCGGGATGAAGACCTGTGACCGCAGTTGACTGGCCGTATGTTCCGCGGCTTGACTTCTGCTGGGTTGGTCAACCACGGAGCAGACGGTGGGAGCGCGGTGCAGGAGCCGGTAGCCGAGCCGCAGCAGGCGCCCAGCGTCTTCACGCACATGCTCGGTGAGGCCGGGCTGGACGTTTCGACGATGCGCGCCGCTGGGGCGTGGGCTGTGTTCGTAACATTCGCTCGCGTCCCCTTCGCCGTGCCACAGCTTCCCGACGCTGATGGGCTGCTGTATCAGTTGGGGACCTACTCCTTTTCCGGCGAACCCCGCTTCCACCTAGACTTCACCAGGCAGTTCGCGCTGCCCGATGACGATGAATACCTGCAGTTCCACTGCGACCTGCAGTTCACTGCGACCGCGGAGCTGCAGGCACTCGGGTCGCATGACGAGTGGTGGTGGCCGGATGAGGAGCGGGACCTGATGGCCTGGGCCAGGGACGTGGCCTCCAGGCCGGAATGGGCGCTCCTTGTGTCCAGGACACCGCTCACCACTGAGATCTACTGTGAACACACCTGATGCCATCCATCGAGCGCAGGGTGGTGAGCGACGCAGGACCCAGCCGTGGGCTACTAGGTCGGCTCCACCAGCGCATGGAAGCAGATTACTGAGCAGGCCAAGAGCACCAGCGCGTAGAACCTTCCCGCATCCCGCTCATAGGCGCGGGTGCCTGCCTGGTCCCATGCCTCACGTGACCGGGTCCCAGGGTCGTCACGCTCAGAGGGCCAGGCAGGCAACCACCACGGCGACCTTCACACGCCGGGGCGGGTGGTGCCGGCGAGTTCCTACTGGGTTGCCTGGACCTCTCTCTCCCGACGGTCGCTCGTGACCGAGGAGCCGGCGGCTGTCCAGGTCGACCAGTGGATGGAACACCGGCTGACGGCCCGCTGGTCGAGCACCCTGCGGGAGTCCTCCGCCGTTGTCGCCGGCACCTGCGAAACTGCTGGCATACCCATGCAGGTCTGATCGACCAGCCACCAGGACAAGTTGCGGCCCCGCACGCAAGGAGCAGGCGATGAGCTTCGTGGACACCAACCAGCCGAACGGCACCCCGACCTGGATCGACCTGGGCATCCCCGACCTGGAGCGGGCGATGGCGTTCTACGGGGCCTTGTTCGGCTGGGAGTTCGAGGTCGGCCCGCCGGAGACGATGCGCTACACCCAGTGCCTGTTGGACGGCCGGCAGGCGGCGGGCCTGGCCGAGAACCCCGACTCGGACGCAGGCGCCTTCTGGTGGAACGTGTATCTGGCCGCCGACGACTGCGACGCCACCGCCAAGCGCATCACCGACGCCGGCGGCACCCTGGTCCAGCCCCCGATGGACGTCATGGACCAGGGCCGGATGGCCATCGCCAAGGACGCTGTGGGCGCCCAGTTCGGCCTCTGGCAGGGCCGCGCCCACGTCGGCTGCCAGGTCGTGAACCAGCCCGGGTCGCTGCTCCGCAACGACCTCGTCACTGCCGACCCCGAGCCCGCGCGGGCGTTCTACGCGGCGGTGTTCGACTTCACCCTCGACGGCAACCCGGACCTGCCTGACTTCGACTTCACCTTCCTGCGCCGACCCGACGGCTACGAGATCGGCGGGATCATGGGGGTGCCGGGCGTCCCCTCGTCGGCTTGGAACACCCTGTTCGAGGTCGTCGACACCGACGATGTCGTGGCCAGGGCGACCGCGGCCGGCGGCATCTGTACCAGCCCTCCCGAGGACTTCGTCTACGGCCGTATCGCGACCCTCAACGACCCCTTCGGGGCCGAGTTCTCGGTGGGTTCCCGGCCCAAGGACCAGAGGGCTGAGGCCGGCTAGAGCATCGGGTAGGGTCGCAGGCCGGGGCCGGCGTCGGGGCGCCGTTCTCGGCCACGACCGCCTCGATCAGTCCGGAGGGCGGTCGTCGGCGTGGAAGGCCTCGTTGTCGTTGTTCAGCCCGAAGGGCGACAGGTCGACCACGAAGTGGTTCTCGTTCGGCATCGACGTGCGCACCTCGACCACCTCGGGGCGACTGGTGATGGCGCGGAGGCCATTGATCATTTGACGATCAGAGAGGCAAGCAAGACAAGCCGTGGGAGCATGCTATGCGTGCTCTGAGCTGCTGGTTTGTGGAGCCCGAGGTCGGATTCGAACCGACGACCTTCCGATTACGAGTCGCAGCGCACCCGTCCAGCAGGTGCCATCCCGGCCGGTTCTCGCTGCTCACCTCAGCGGTCTCGTCTGTTGAGTGCGGTCCTGACCAGCGGCGTTACGGCAGGTAGAATGACCAGGGGAATGACCGGCCGGCTCACGGCAGGACCACAGGACCGGACCGTCCGTTAAGGGGATCCTTTGGGGGCGCGGTCGCTGGTGGGCGGTACCTGCGGCGGTGGAGGCTTCATCCGTGATTGCTCTGGTGGCCGCTCCGACGAACCTGGGCCTGCGGCCGCCGCAGCCGAGCAGCGTCCCGGGCTGCGCGAAAGCCCCCGAGGCGCTGCGTGAGGCTGGGCTGCACTCGCGGCTGGTCGAGGCCGGTGCGGTTGACGCCGGCGTGGTGCTTTCCGGCCGGTACGTCGACGACGCTGACCCGGCCGCAGGCCGGGTACGTAACCAGGATGCGTTGGTCGACCACAGCCGGCGGCTGGCCACCCGCCTGGAGCACCTGCTGGCCGCGGGACATTCGCCGCTGGTGCTCGGTGGGGACTGCAGCCTGCTCGTCAGTGCCGGACTGGCGCTGCGCCGACGCGGCGGCTACGGCCTGGTGCACATCGACGGGCACACCGACTTCCGACACCCCGGCAACAACGCGGTGTGCCTCAGCCTGGCTGGCGAGGACCTGGCGGCTGCTGTCGGCCAACACTGGCCGGCTGTGGCCAACCTGGACGGGCTCTCCCCCTACTTCTCAGCGCCCGACGTGGTGCACATCGGCTGCCGCGACGACGACGAACACCTCGCCGAGACACGCCAGCTACTCGGCGCCGTCATCCCGGCCCGGCAGGTTCGCGAGGACGGAGCAGAGGGCACCGCGCGGACTGCTCGCGCGGTCGTGGGCCGGGGTCACCTGGCGGGGTATTGGCTACACCTCGACGTGGACGTGCTCGACCCTGAGCACCTGCCCGCGGTGGATAGCCCCGACCCAGGCGGGCTCGGCCCCAAGGAACTGACCGCACTACTCGCCGCTCTCGCCCCAGCCGCCGTCGGCGCCCAGGTCACCGTCTTCGACCCCGACCTCGACCCCGACGGTCGCTACGCCAAGATGCTGACCGACGTGTTGGCCACCGGTCTTGGTCACCTCGGCACAGCCAGAACCAGCCCCGGCTAAGGAATCCCATGGGAGCTGATCCCGGGACTCGAACCCGGAACCTGCTGTTTACAAGACAGGCGCGAATCGTCCACCGAGTGCTGGCGCGTGCGGTCCTTGCAGGTCAGGTCGGGTGCGCCGTCAAGCCAGTGCGCTCCAGTCGGGCCGAGTGACGCCTGGTGGAATGACCAACGGAATGACCGGTGACTGTTCGATCCGTCGGCAGCTTGCCTTATGACCCTATCCAGTCCGAGCGAGTCCGCGGCACCAGGCACCCAGTGCCGACAGCAGAATAGCCGGCGGGACAACGTCCCGGGTGGACGCGGTTACACCGCCCCGGGACTACTCGATGGCGCGGCGGTCGCGGTCGTCGTCGCGGGTGAGCCAGGCGCGCAGGGTCCGGCGGCCCGGCTCGGCATAGGAGTCGCCGATGACCTTGACGTCGCCCATAATGGCCGTGGCCCTGACCACCACCTTCGGGGCCGTCTGCCCAGCCGGCGCTTCCCGCACCGCGACCTTCTTGTCGCCCATCACCGCAATCCCACTCAGCTGCACATCCACGCCGTCGGGAACATAGATCTTGACGTCGCCCATGACCGCGGTGGCGGTGATGTCGACCTCGCCCTGTGGCACCTCGGCGCCACGCAGGTCGAGCACCACGTCCCCCATGACGGCGACCGCTGCGAGCGGCCGCTCGACCCGCCATCGTCCCTGCCGCTTGGTGTCACCCATGACAGCGACGACCCACTCGCGCTCCACCGGTGCGGCCGGCCGCATCGGGGCCGCCGCTGGGCCGGACACCGCCGGCAGGTCGGCGGTGATGGGGACCAGGTCGCCACGGGTGGTGGCCGTGTAGGCGGCCTCGGTCCGCTCGGTCAGCTCGCTGAGCGTGAGCCGGCCTTCGACGGTGGCCACCCGCAGTCGCTCCACGACCGCTTCGCGCTCGGCATCGGAGGCGCGGACCTCGCCGGACGGGCTGAGCTGACCAGGTTCGTCGGTCATGCCCCGACAATACGTCGCAACGGGTCGCCCATGACACCCCTGCCTGGCTGCGGACTCCATCGGACCAGGGATGGAGCAGGATTCGATCCAACCACCAGATCCGTAGTCTGGGGGCGGCCGGAAAGCTAGCGTCGCCCTGGAAAGGCAGCGCAGGTTAGACAGGGCCCATCGTTAAGGTAAGCGCAGGTAACACAAGGCAGAACGTTGACCGCATCGTTGACCGAGCGAAGCAAGCTCCGAGGCAAGAGCACCAGATTTCGATCTGGTGCTCTGTCGTCGAGCGGCTCGCGACGGGAGCTGGGTGGCCCTCAGGGCCCCGGCGTTCTGTCGGTATGTCCGGTTGGCGTGGTAGGGGCTGAAGATATGGAGCAGGCACGAGCGTCCGGGATCATGCGGTTCTCACAGCCTCATGATCGCGGTGGAAGCCCGTGCCTGCCGACTCATCATCCTCGATCCCGAACGGCCTGACCCAGCTCGTCCAGGCCGATCAGGTCCAACCAGCCGAGGCCCGGCACCTGCTCGCCTACCTCGCCGCGATCGAAGACCCGAGGTCGCGCGCCGGGCGTCGTCACCCGCTGATCGCCGTCCTGGTCATCGCCGCCGCTGCGGTCCTGGCCGGAGCGCGGTCGATCACGGCGATCGCCGAATGGGCCGCGGACACACCCCAGAGCATCCGCGCGGCGCTCGGGACCCACCCCGACCCGCTCACCGGCTGGTGGCTGGTCCCGACCGAGACCACCATCCGCCGAACCCTTGCCCGCCTCGATGCCGAGGCGCTGGCCGCCGCGATTGGCGCGTGGCTTGCCGACCGCGACCGCCCCGGCCGGCGGCGTGCGGTCGCGGTCGACGGCAAGACCCTGC
>DATHIG010000648.1:0-5129 GCA_035490035.1 Actinomycetes bacterium | reverse complement strand
TTGGACCGGCAAATCAAAAGCTAGGGAACTCCATATACCTGAGAATCTTCCATCAAGCATTGAGCGCTTAATCGAGACCAAGCTGGCTCCACTTGCGCAGACCGAAGAGACTCATCAGTTGCTACACCCCAAGAGCGTCCTAAAACCGTTTCTCACCACACCATTAGATGAATACCTTGCGGGTTGGTTCCTTCGCTGGGGTGCAGCAAAGTCTGAATGTTGGTGCTTCGCAAAGTATGCCGTTAGCATCGCACCAGAAATTGTTAAGGTTGCACTTCAAGAGTGGCAGAAGCGCAGCCCAGAGACGTTTCCAATTGCGGATTGGGCTAACAACGCGATGTGGCGGACACCGGCTGAGAACCGAGTGGCTACAGAGCTTGCGAGGCTTGACGCCAAGCGAACGGCCGTGCTCTTTCAGCTAGACGAACAGGAACAGCAACTAGAAAATGAGCTTAAGCAGGCTCAGCATTTAGCTGACATTGGTGAACGACTGCTGCTTACCGCACGAGGCGACGAGCTTGTTCATACGGTCGATAGATGCTTGACAGATTGTATCTATTCAGGTCCTAGCTGATCCAAGGCCAGTGGCGGGCACCATGGGGAGTACGTCAAGCTCTGCGTGCATCGTGCCAGAGCGATGAGAGCGAGCGACGAGGTCACTGGTGCCACGAACGAGGGGCTGGGTCTTCACGCCCGACCGTGGCGGCACGCCGATCCCTGAGCCGGTCAGGCGCCGCACCCAGGAGCGCATCCTCCGCTACGCCGAGCAGCAGTTCGCCGGCTGCTACACGCGGCTCGATATCCGCTTCCACGGGCAGTTCTGCTACATCGACGCCTACACCGAACCGGCGCCGCTCCCTGATGACTGGCCGCCGGCGGACTGGCCGGAAACGCGCGAGGAGTATCTGGAGCGGCTGGGTTCCACCCCGACCAAGCTGTGCCGCCTGCGCTATTTCGGCGGCGAGGACCGCTGGGGTTTCGCCTTCTACACCTACAGCAACGAGCGGTACGAGCTGTCGGTCTTCCCGTCGGGTGAGTTTCTCGGTCCGCCCGAGGAGGCCTTCGGGGTCTCGGCCGGGGCGTACCTACGCTGAGTGGTCGCGCCGGCGTGCAGGGACACGCCACGGGCGGCGAGGTGAGCAATCGGTGAGGATCGGCATGCGCGGCATGGCATGCCATGCCGCGGACGTGGCGGCCGGGCAAGCGACACACTTCCGGAAGGAGCGAGAGCTTGGATGGCTGAGCGAGTCGACAAGCCGGAACTGGTGGGCCGGGTGGCGCGGCGGCTGGACCGCGACGGCGAGACGGTCGGCGAGATCGTGGACGGGTTCCTGGAGGAGATCTACGCGGCGCTGAAAGGCGGTGAGGGCGTGTCCCTGCGCGGCTTTGGCTCCTTCTATGTCCGCCCGGAGCGGGACAGCTGGGTGTTCAAGTTCAACCCGTCGCAGCGCCTGCGCGCGCTGTTTGGTTGGTCGTTGACCTACCGCGGGCCGCTGTGAGCCCACGATGACAGGGCTGGAGCGCCGAACCGTGCCGTGGGTGTAGGAGCCACATCGTCGTCGGCGGTCGCCACCCCCCAGTTGCATCTGCGTACGTAGTCGTTGTCCTGGCTGAACGCCGTTGCGCACCCGCATGGCTGGTTGACCCGCTGCTTGCAGCGGTGCCAGTCTCCGCCTGCCACGGGTGGGCACGGCGGACCAGGAGGGCGGGAACACGGGCAGCGTCGGCGTGCCGGACGATCCTGCGCCGGGAGCGCCTGACCCGGCTGCTGCGGCCACCATCGCCCGGCTGCGGGCCGAGATCGTCGCCAGGGACGCGGTGATCGCTACCCTTGAGGCGCGCATCAGCCAGCTCGACGCGCACGTCGTTGAGCTGGAGGCCCGGCTGCGGGCCAACTCCTCCAACTCCTCCAAGCCGCCGTCGGCTGACGGGCTGGCCAAGGGCCCACCCAGGCCCGATCGGGCCGGCCGCCGCGCCGCCCAAGCCGGCACCAGACGCAAGCCCGGCGGCCAGCCCGGCGCTCCCGGCGCGCACCTGGCCCAGGTCGAGCATCCGGACGTGGTCGTGGTGCACGCCCCCGGGGGCTGCGGGCGCTGCGGCGGCGAGCTGGCCGACGCCCCGATGGTGGGCGTCGAGGCCCGGCAGGTCCACGACCTGCCACAGCTTGGCCTGCTGGTCACCGAACACCGGGCCGAGCGACGCCGGTGTGGCTGCGGGACGGTGACGGCCGCGACGTTCCCCGATGGGGTGCGCGCCCCGGCCTGCTACGGTCCTGGGTTCGCGCCGCGGTCGCCTATCTGCACGGCCAGCAGCACCTGCCGGTCGAGCGCACCGCCCAGGCGCTGGCCGACCTGGTCGGCGCCGAGGTGGCCAGCGGTACCGTAGCCGCGATCCTGGCCGAGTGCGCCGACGGGCTGGACGGCTTCATCGAGGTGGTGCGCTCGCAGCTGGCCGCGGCGCCGGTGGCCCACTTCGATGAGACCGGGGCCAGGGTGGCGGGCCGGCTGCACTGGCTGCATTCGGCCTCCACCGACCGGCTCAGCCTGTTCACCATCCACCCCAAGCGGGGCAGGCAGGCGATGGACCAGGCCGGGGTGCTGCCCAGGTTTGGTGGCGTGGCGGTGCACGACGGCTGGTCCCCCTATACCTGCTACCAGCAGGCCACCCATGCGCGCTGCAACGCCCACCACCTGCGCGAGCTGGCCGGGGTGGCCGCGCTGCCTGGCCAGCGGGCCTGGGCCACCGGCATGGCGGCGCTGCTCATCGAGGCCAAGTGGGCGGTCCAGCGGGCCGTGGCCGCCGGTGCCGACCAGCTGGCCCCCCGGCGCCTGGACCACTACCGCACCCGCTACGACGCGATCATCGCTGAGGGCTGGCGAGCCAACCCGCCGCCGGCCACCGCCCGCACCGCCGGCGACCGCGCTGGGCGCCAGCGCCGCTCCAAGGCCGCCAACCTGCTGGCCCGCCTGGACGACCACCACAAGGAGGTGCTGCGCTTTGCCACCGACTTTCGGGTGCCGTTCGACAACAACCAGGCCGAGCGGGACATCCGGATGGCGAAGCTGCAGCAGAAGATCAGCGGGGGCTGGCGCACGCTGCCCGGCGCGCAGCGCTTCTGCCGCCTCCGCAGCTACGTGGCGACCGCCCGCAAGCAGCAGGTCGGGGTGCTTGCTGCGCTGCGCCGGGTATTCGAGGGCGACCCCTGGCTGCCGACCGCCGCCGATCCGTAACAGGCCAACCTTGGATGGGGCATGCTAGACCAGATCATGAGCAGCCGCGCCCGCCGCCCCCGGCGTCCCCTCGCCGCGGTGCCGCCACCCACCACCCTCCCGCCCGGCGGGGCGGACACCGCTGCCGCCGGCATCCAGGCACTGGTCGAGCGCATCCACGCGGGCGAGCTCGACGCCGAACTCCCCATGCTGGCCGCCGCCATCGCCGAGCGCCAGCAGCTGCTGGCCGCCGCCCACTCGCTCATCACCCGAGCCAGCCTGCGGGTCGGCGACCGGGTGCGCATCAACCACCGCGCCCGGCCGCTGTACCTGCACAGCCAGGTTGGCACGGTCGCCGGCTTCTACGGCCAGAGCGTCATCGTGCGCCTGGACCAGCCCGTCGGGCGTTTTGTCACCGGCGAGCTACGGTGCCCGCCACTGGCCTTGGATCGGCTAAGACCTGAATAGATACGCTGCCGGTTGGTGCGGCTGCCGGCCACTCCATCAGATCCGCGACTGGTGTTCCTGTCTCTGCATCCCAGCGCTGTTTGTCCTGTTCGATGGGCGGTTGCCGTAACCGCCCGGGGATCGGAGTTGGAGTGGGCGTTGCCGGGTGAGCACGGCACGGGTCGCTCCTCTACGAAGGCCGAGCATGTGCCCGAGTGGTGGCCTGCGCCAGAGGCCGGCACGGGGCTACAAGCTCAACGCGGCGCACCAGCGACGCTGGACGTCACCGAAGTAGGTCGACCTTCGTACGAGGATCGCCTGAGCCATGGCGTCAAGTTCAGTCTGAGGAGCACCGGCTCGAACAGAGCCCGCCGGTCACGAACGTACCCTCGGCGTCATCCCTGTCACCGGGCGCCGGCCATGCTCACAGACCGAGGCCCGGGCCTTACCTCACGAAGCGGCTAGCGCTAGCTGGCCCCGCAGTACCGGCGTGTACGTGTCGGTAGAGACGGCCCTCCGACACCACCCGCGACCTGGCCCGGGGGATTAGCCCGGCCCGGACCGGTGGCGGGCGCAGCTTGCTCCGCAGCAAAACCGGCCCTTGGAGATTGAAGCGAGAACCGGGTGACAGGGTTCGCTGCCTCAGGGTTCAGTCGTAGCCGGTGAACTCCTGGCCGGGCTTGATGTTGGGATAGCGAGCCGCGCTCTGCATCAACGCGCCCAGGCGCTGGGCGACGGAGCAAGCGCCCAGGCGCAGTCCAGGCGTTTCTCGATCAGGTCCCATTCTTCGACCGGGTCGTCGATCAGGTCGAACAGCAATGGCCACTGGGGCTTGATGATCGGCCGCTGGTGCTTTCGCTGTATCGGAGCACGACCTTCATCGTTCGCCACTTGACCGACATCACCCCGGCGTCCGACCCGAAGTAGATGACGTGATCGCGTCCGGTCGAGATGGAGCGAAGCTTCTCGCTGGAAACGGTCATGTGCCACCTGCTGGTTCGCACGGCCCCCGCCGGAGAGTCCGCTGCCCGCCACTATCGCCGCCTGCGCGGGGAGCGGGCATCACCCGGAAAGGGTGAATCGCGGCAACCTGGCGTCCTGGGTCGCGGCGACCGCGCCAAGCGATCAGCTTCCTGGCGAGCAGCCCGGCGAGCTGCTGAAGGCCTGCTGCTGTTCGGGGCCGTCCTGCTCGGCCCAGCTCGGCGACCCTGACTGGCGGACATCAGGCAATGCGCTGGCAAGCCTGACGCTGGTGCGGATGCGCCGGTGGCCTTGGCCATGGGGGCACAGGCATGCGCCGGGTGACCGTGGGCGTTCTCGACTGGTTCGGGCCTCGGGGCCCGCCACCGCCTTCGACGAAATCACCCGCTTCAGGTGATGCCGGATCCCAGGAGGTCGGCCAAGCTGCCGGGAACGCCAGGCAGCCGAGACATGCAGACGAGGACGGTGTCCGCCATGTCCGAGACCCCGAGC
>DATHIG010000647.1:0-7987 GCA_035490035.1 Actinomycetes bacterium | reverse complement strand
GCGCTGCGGCCCAAGTTCCGATTACCATTCCACACCAATCTCTCTAGGCGTATCAGACTCTGCCCCAAGTTGCGGATTAGGAGCAGTAGGACTCGAAAGAGCGACTATTGCAAGGACAGATGCAACTACACCTAGACTTATGGCAAGGCCCACCAGAGCAGGCGGTTGGTCCTTGTTCCATAGCAACCTCTTTAGAGGGCGGCGGCGATGACGCATTCGCTCCTCAATCCGCTTCACTGCCCCAAGCGCCGCCATGTCAGCATCCGTAGCTTCAAGTGTCGCTGTATTGCCTGATGGGGTAACTGTCACATTCGGTTGAGTGGCAACAATCGTCAGCTCGTTAATTGTATCGGAAGACATATCAAGTAGGTCTTGTGGCTCAGTCGCTACAAAGTCATCAGCCTGAATCCGAACGTCGTCAGCAACTTCGTTCAGGATCGAGAAGATTTCCTGTATGTCATCTAGATATACGCGTACAATCCCGAAGCTGATTCGCTCAACGAGCGGCCCCCGCCTCTTTAGTGGCACAACAGCCCCCCGTCGCCGCATGAACCCATCACTATCGCTCCTCTTCGCTGCTGGACAGGGAGGGAGCTTGTCTCCTCATTCGCTCCGCGAGTGGTTGGAGCTTTGTTCCGCCCGTGGCGGGCTATGCGGGGCGATCTCCGCGCTATCGACGCTCAGAGCTTCTAGCATGGCTCAGACGAGGCAGACAGTGAGCGGAGGGGTTCAAGGTGGACAAGAAGACGAGGCCGCGCATCCTCTCAGGCGTCCAGCCGAGCGGCGCCACGAACGTTGACAAGTCGCAGGTCAGGGCGGTAGGTTCTACAAACATCCACCTGGGCAACTACGTCGGTGCGTTCCGGCAATGGGTGGAGATGCAGCACGACTTCGACGCCTACTACCCGGTGGTCGACCTGCACGCCATCACCCTCGCCTACGACCCGAAGGAGCTGGCCGACCGGACCCTTGAGGTGGCGGCGATCCTGCTCGCCTGCGGGCTGGACCCCGACGGGTGCACCGTGTTCGTCCAGTCCCACGTTCCCGAGCACACCGAGCTGGCCTGGCTGCTGAATCACCTGGCGACCTTCGGCGAGCTGCGCCGCATGACCCAGTTCAAGGTCAAGGCGGCCGACGGCGGCGAGGGCCCGCTGCCGGTCGGCTACTTCAACTACCCGGTCCTGCAGGCCGCCGACATCCTCATCTACCAGGCCGACAGGGTGCCGGTGGGAGAGGACCAGCGCCAGCATCTGGAGCTGACCCGCGACGTGGCCGAGCGCTTCAACGCCCGCTTCGGCCAGACGTTCGTCGTCCCCGAGGCCTACATCCCCGAGGTCGGCGGCCGGGTCATGGATCTGCAATCCCCCGAGGCGAAGATGTCGAAGTCGAGCGTCTCGCCGGCCGGGCGCATCGAGCTGCTCGACCCGCCCGAGGTCATCCGCAGGAAGGTCCGCTCGGCCGTCACCGACTCGGGCAGGGAGGTGCTGGCCCGGCCGGACAAGCCGGCCATCTCCAACCTGCTGGAGCTGTTCTCGGTGGCCACTGGCCGCAAGGTGGAGGAGCTGGAGCAGGCCTACGCGGGCCGCGGCTACGGCGACTTCAAGTCCGATCTGGCCGACGCCCTGATCGCCTTCCTGGCCCCGGTGCGGGAGCGCTACCAGGAGCTGCGCGGCGACCCGGCCCACCTGACCGCCATCCTGGAGCAGGGCGCCGCCAAGGCCCAGGCGATCGCCCGCCAGAACCTCGCCCTGGCCAAGGACCGGATGGGCTTTCTGCCGAGGTAACGGTGGTGAGGGTGGCGACCATGGCACAGGCGCTCCTGGGTGGCGGTGGAGGGGAGCCGGAGCTCCCCCGACATGGACCGGGGGCTGCGGTGGCCCGCCTGCCACAGCCACCATGACTCGCCAGCGGCTCGGCGTGGTCGCGCGGCTTCCGGAGCCGCTGGCCGTGCATGTCCAGGCGTGGCGGCGGGCGCTGCACGACCCGACCAGTGACCGGATCGTGCCGCACCTGACCGTCGTGCCGCCCCAGACGGTGGCCGAACGCGACCTGGACCGGGCGGTCGCGCTGGTCCAGCGGGCGGCCGCCGACGCGGTGCCGTTCCTGGTCGAGCTGGACGGCTCGGCCACCTTCCTGCCTGACAGCCCGGTCGCCTACCTGGTCGTTCGCGAGGGCGGGCCGGCCCTGCGTGCCCTGGAGGTCGCCCTGCGGGAAGCACCGCTGGACCGCCGCACCCACCGGTTCCATCCGCACGTGACGGTCACCCAGGACCTGCCCCCCGACCAGATCGAGGCCGCCGCCCGCGAGCTGGCCGGCTTCCGGGCCGCGTTCCCGGTGCTGGAGATCGCCCTCATGCGCCAGGAGCGGGACAAGGTGTGGCGGCCGCTGGCCGGCGTCCAGGTGGGGGCGTCGACGGCCGTCCGCGAGGTGTCGTTCCAGGAGGCGGCCAGCGCCGCGCTGCTCATGCTCGCCCTCGACCCGCCGCGGGTCCTGCTCGGCCTGCGCACCCGCGACCGCGGGCGCCGCTACCCGGGGGCCTGGGACGCGATCGGCGGCAAGCCGGAACAGGGAGAGACGCTGCTGGAGGCATTGTCGCGGGAGGCCTGCGAGGAGGCGGGGATCGAGCCGCTCGACCTGACCGCGCTCGGCTGCTTCCACGACGGCGAGCGGGCCGACGCCTACTTCCTGACCACCGCCTGGAAGGGCCGGCCGAGCAACCGCGAGCCGTCCGAGCACAGTGAGCTGGCCTGGATGCCGCTGCACGAGGCGGCGGAGCGGCCGCTGACCCCGACCACCAGGGCAGCCCTGGCTCGGCTGGCCGCCATGCTGGCGACGCCAGGTCCGCTGCACCCGTCCCGCTGATGTGCGATAACTCTCCCGGTGGTGGGGTAGAAGGTCGGGGGACGGCGAGGCAAGCCGGCTCATGAACCCAACGGACGACGACAAGGGGGGACTGCCTTGGCAATCCAGGACCCACCGTCGGGCGCTCGGGCGACCACCCGGCCCGCCGGGGCGGCACCCACGGAGGAGCCGTCCACCGGCGAGCTGCTGAAGGGGCTCGCCGACGACGCCACCACCCTCATGCGGCAGGAGCTCCTGCTGGCCAGGCAGGAGCTGCAAGAGGGGCTGACCGCAGGCGCCAAAGCCAGCGCCCTGCTGGTGGCGGCCGGCGTGCTCGGGCTGTACGCCTTCGGCTTCCTGCTCTACACCATCGGCGAGGGGATCGGCGGGCCCCGCTGGCTGGGGTTCGCCATCGTGACCGTGGTGTTGCTCATCGTGGTCGCGGTGCTCGGACTGATCGGCAAGAACCGCCTGGCCGCCTCCAAGGTCGCCCCCCAGAAGGCCAAAGCCGAGCTCCAGGCGACCGCCAACGAGCTGAAGGAGGAGATCACGTGGGGGAGACCTCGGCAGCAACCGCCCGAGAGGTAGAAGCGACGCGCAAGCAGATGGAGGACAAGGTGGCCAAGCTCTCCGAGCGCGCTCCAGAGGAGGCCCGCAAGCTGATCAAGCGGGTCGCGTTCGCGGTCATCACCGCGGTGGCGGTGCTGGCCACCCGCAAGCTGATCGACAGGCTCTGGGAGCGGGCCACCGGCGAGCTGCCGCCGACCAAGGTCGCGCACGACGACGACTAGCGCCTGCAGGTGAGGCGCCGGACTCGCCGGCGTCTCTGGGCCGCGGCGGACGTGGCGGCCGCTGGTCGATCTTCCTCAAGGCGCCGGCCCGCCGGCGCCTTTCCTCTTGTCCACGGATTTCACTAGGCGTAGACTTCACCAGTCGATGAATTCTGTGTCCTGGAGGTGTCGACGGCATGTGGGCCATGGCGATGAAGGAGTTCCGCCAGATGCGCCGGGACCGGCGCACGCTGGCCATGATGATCGTGCAGCCGGTGCTGCTGCTGGTGGTGTTCGGCTATGCGGCCAGCTTCGACGTCGACCAGGTGAAGACCGTGGTGGTCGGGCCGCGGGCCGGGCAGGTGGCGGCCGCCCTCCCGCAGCGCCTCGACGTCGTCCAGGTCTCGTCCAGCCATGGTCGCCAGGACGCCGTCGACGCGCTGCGGGACGGTGAGGCGGTGGTGGCGGTGGTCACCGCCGACGCCGGGCAGCCCCAGGTGCTGGTCGACGGGGCCGACCTGTTCTCGGCCCGGTCGGTCGTGACCGAGCTGCGCGGGCGCCCGGAGCTGCCCGCCCCCGAAGTGCTGTTCAACCCGGGGCTGAAGACCTCGGCGATCATGGTCCCCGGCCTGATGGGCGTGGTATTGGTGTTCGTCGGGACCATCGCCACCGCCCTCGGCGTGGTCCGCGAGCGCCAGAGCGGCACCCTGGAGCAGCTGGCGGTCATGCCCTTCCGGCCCCGCGACGTGCTGGGAGGCAAGCTGCTGCCCTACCTGGGCGTGGCCGTGGTCGACCTGGCTGTGATCGTGGCCGTCGGGGTGCTGCTGTTCGACGTTCCCTTCGCCGGGTCGCCGCTGGTCTTCGCCCTGGGGGCGCTGCTGTTCCTGTTCGTCACCGTCGGCACCGGCGTGCTCATCTCGACCGTGTCCGAGACCCAGGGCCAGGCCATCCAGCTGGCCCTGCTGACCATGCTCCCCCAGATCCTGCTCTCCGGGCTCATCTTCCCGCTCCAGGCCATGGCCGCCGGGGTCCGTTGGATCGGCTACCTGCTGCCGCTCACCTACTTCGTGCAGGTGGCCAGGGGAGTGATGGTCAGGGGCGCCCCGTTCGATGCCCTGCTGTTCCCGCTGGGGATGCTGGCGGTGCTCGGGCTGGCCGTGTTCGGCCTTTCGATCGTCCGCTTCCGGCGCGACCTGGCCCCGGCCGGCCCGCGGCGCGATGCCGACTCCGCCGACCAGGCTCAGGTCGAGGCGACCACGAGCAGGGCGGGTGCCAGGTGAGCCGCCCGGTGTGGGGCTGCAGCGGGCTCGCCGTCCGCTACGGAGCGACCGTCGCCCTGGAGGACGTGACCTTCGAGGTGCCGGCCGGCACGGTCGCGGCGGTGGTCGGGGGCGACGGCGCCGGCAAGACGACCCTGCTGCGGGCCCTCGCTGGGACGGTCCGGTCCTCTGCCGGCAGCGTGCGCCGGCCGGACGAGCGCCGGCTCGGCTACGTCTCGGCCGGCCCGGGCGTCTGGGGCGACCTCACCGTCGACGAGAATCTCGTCTTCGCCGGCCGCGCCTACGGCCTCGGCCCCGACCAGCTGAAGCGGCGGGTCGCCGGCCTGCTGGAGCGCACCGGCCTGGCCTGGGCACGCGACCGGCTGGCCGGCCGGCTCTCGGGCGGCGAGCGCCAGAAGCTGGCCTTCGCCATGGCCGTCGCCCACGAGCCCGACCTCCTGATCCTGGACGAGCCGACCACCGGGGTCGACCCGGTGAGCCGGGCCGAGCTGTGGCGGCTGCTGGCCGGAGCCGCCGCCGCCGGCGCGGCCGTGGTGCTGTCCACCACCTACCTGGACGAGGCTGAGCGGGCCGCCACCGTGCTGGTCCTCGACCGTGGCCGGAGCCTGCTCGCCGGCACCCCCGACGAGGTGCTGGCCGCCACCCCCGGCCTGGTCGTCGAGGCGCCGGCCAGGCCGGAGGGCATCCCCTCCTGGCGCCGGGGCGCCCGCTGGCGCGCCTGGTCGCCCGGCGGCTCGACGCCGCCAGGCGCCCGCCCGGTCGCCATCGACCTCGAGGATGCGGTGATCGTCGCCCAGCTCCGCGAGGACCAGCGGTGGGCGGCATGAGGCCGCAGGGGCCGGGTGCGCCTCGCGGAGGCTCCCCGGCCGATCCCCAGCTGGCCAGCGCGCACGGGGCGACCAAGCGGTTCGGGGAGCTGCTGGCGGTCGACCAGGTCGACCTGCAGGTGGCCGCCGGCGAGGTGGTCGGGCTGATCGGCGCCAACGGCTCCGGCAAGACCACCCTGATCCGGATGCTGCTCGGGCTGCTGGCTCCGACCGCCGGCCACGTCCGGCTGTTCGGCGGGCCACCGTCGCGCCGGACCCGGGCCCGCCTCGGCTATGTCCCCCAGTCGCTCGGCCTCTACGAGGACCTCACCGTCGCCGAGAACCTGGCCTTCTCCACCGCCGCCTACGGCAGCCACGACCCGGTGCTGGAAGGCGAGCTGGCCGGGGTCCGGGACGTCCTGGTCCGCGAGCTGCCGCTCGGCCTGCGCCGGCGGGCCGCCTTCGCCATCGCCCTCGGCCACCACCCCGACCTGCTGGTCCTGGACGAGCCGACCTCGGGGGTCGACCCGCTGCAGCGGGCCCGGCTGTGGGAGACCATCCGGGCCAGCGCCGAGCGGGGTGCCGGCGTGCTGGTCACCACCCACCACCTCGGCGAGGCCGAGCAATGCGACCGCCTGGTCGTGCTCGCCTCCGGCCGGGTGGTCGCCGCCGGCTCCCTGGCCGAGGTGGTCGGCGACACCACCGCCGTCGAGGTTCGCACCCCCGGCTGGGAGGCGGCGTTCACCGCCCTTGACGCCGCCGGCCTCCCGGTCAGCCTGGTCGGCCGGACGCTCCGTGTCCCCGGCGCCGAGCCCGGCGCGGTCGGCCGCCTGCTGGCAGACGCCGGCGTGCCCGCCGACGTGGCAACGGTCCCAGCGTCGTTCGAGGAGACCTTCGTGGTCCTGGCCGCGTGAGGTCCGTCGGCGGGCATGCGGCGGTGGGGCCCGGCCGGGTGCCCCCTTCCATTCGACCGGGCGACCGCAAGCTCAGGCTCGGCAGAGCCGCACCAACTGGGTCCGGTCGACCGTCACGACAGGTCACACCTTGCGGAACAGCAGGGCACGCTTCACTTCCTGGATGGCCTGGGTGACCTTGATGCCCCGGGGGCAGGCGTCGGTGCAGTTGAAGGTGGTCCGGCAGCGCCAGACGCCCTCCTTGTCGTTCAGCACCGTCAGTCGCTGGGCTGCGCCCTGGTCGCGGGAGTCGAAGATGAAGCGGTGGGCGTTGACGATCGCCGCCGGGCCGAAGTACTCCTCGTCGGCCCAGAACACCGGGCAGGAGGTGGTGCAGGCGGCGCACAGGATGCACTTGGTGGTGTCGTCGAAGCGCTCCCGGTCCTTCTGCGACTGGCGGCGCTCGGTGTCCGGCGCCGGCTCGTCGTTGATCAGGTAGGGCAGGACCTCGCGGTAGGAGGCGAAGAACGGCGCCATGTCGACCAGCAGGTCCTTGGCCACCGGCAGCCCCCGCAGGGGCTCGACCGTGATCTGGTCGCCGACCTCCCGGACCAGCACCTTGCAGGCCAGCCGGTTGGTCCCGTTGATCAGCATGGCGTCCGACCCGCAGATCCCGTGCGCGCACGAGCGCCGGAAGGTCAGCGACCCGTCGACGTTCCACTTCACCCAGTGCAGCAGGTCAAGCACCCGGTCCATCGGGTCGGCCGGGACATCGTAGGTCTCGATCCGCGACTCGCTGTCGGTCTCCGGGTTGAACCGGCGCACGCGCAGCTTGACCTGCATCAGAGACAGACTCCTCTTGGGGGGTGCGCGGGGGGCCTCGGCCCTCCGCGTTCGGCTAGTACTTCCGCTCCATGGGCTCGTATCGGGTCATGGTCACCGGCTTGTAGTCGAGCCTGACCCCGCCCTCGGTGCGAAAGGCCAGGCTGTGCTTGAGCCAGGTCTTGTCGTCGCGGACCGGGTAGTCCTCGCGGAAATGGCCGCCGCGGCTCTCCTGCCGGGCCCTGGCCGAGACGACCAGCGCCTCGGCCAGGTCGAGCATGAAGCCGAGCTCGACCGTCTCCAGCAGGTCGGTGTTGTAGCGCCGGGAGGTGTCCTGGACCCAGACCCGGGCGTAGCGCTCGCGCAGCGAGGCCAGCTCGACCTCCATTTCCTTGAGGAGTGTCTCGGTACGGTAGACGCCGGCCTTGTCGTCCATGTTGGTCTGCAGATCGGTCCGGATGGCCGCGGCCCGCTCGCCCTCGGGATGGCCGGCCAGCTCGCCGAGCAGGCGCCTGACCGCGGCGGCCGGGTCCTCCGGCAGCTCGACGTGGTCGACCGTGACCGCGTGCTCGGCG
>DATHIG010000646.1:0-8829 GCA_035490035.1 Actinomycetes bacterium | reverse complement strand
ATCATCTGCCACACCAGTCTGGTGCTCACCCCGGTCAACGAGCCCATCCTCGACTTCCAGCTGCCCTGAGGACTCGTCCGGCGGAGATCGGTGGCAGTCTCGTACAGCGTGCCGCAGGGCAGCTGGAAGTCGAGGATGGGCTCGTTGACCGGGGTGAGCACCAGACTGGTGTGGCAGATGATCCACGCGCCGTCCAGCGGGCATTCGGCGTTGGCGGGGGGTGGTTGCAGGGTGCTGGGATCGACGATCAGGCCGGCGGCGGCCGGCACCGCCATCCCGATGAGTCCGGCCAAGGCCAAGACGCCGACTCGGGTGGCTGCCCGGGACAGTGGGTCGCCAAGGACGAGCTGCAGGCAACGGTCAAGGTGGAGACGCCACGCGATAACCGCCTCTGGCTGTGGGCTGATGATACGCGACAGCGGCTGGCAGAGATCACCGTGACCAATCGAATCAAGCCTTACGGACGGGCTTGGCCGTAGTGGTGAAGTCTGTCCTCGGCGGGCACTGCCTCGATGGCAGGTCGCCGGCAGGCAGCGCGGCAGCTTCAGCACTGCTTTGGAGGATTCGTGATGGATGGCTCGAGATCCAGCTGATTTGCGGCTCAACTACGCTTATTGCATGATTTACTCCTCTCTTCCGCCATCGCTATGATCGCGCTGTTCTCGGCCAAGTTCGGGTCGAGGTGACCGGGGAGGCAGTGATGTCCGATTCCGACGCAGACGCGGCGACCGGTGGGCCCAGCGAGCTGACGCCCAGTGAATTCCTCACGGCTGTTCACGCCGGAAGTGTCATGCGGCAGCTACTTCAATTGGATCAGCTTTGGACCCGCGAGGCGGCCCTGAACGCCGAGCCGTCGCCCGGCCGTGAGGAACGTGTAGGGCAGCTGCGGGTGGTGGTTGATGAGATGGGGCGTCTTCTGGAGGAGGGCCAGCGTCTGGGCCCGAGCCTGGCGTCCATATTCGACACCCATGCGCAGCAGGTTCGGGCAAGGTTCGAAGCCCTGATTGACCCGAGCAGCCTGACTGACGAGGGCCGCTCGGCAGCGCTGCTGACCGCGAAGGACCAGGAAGCCCTGCGAACGTTCGTCGAGCGCAGAGCAAACGGAGATGTGGTAGCCCTCCTGAAGGATGCCGTCGACACCCTGCAGCGTCGGGCGGACGATGAGCGACGGCAATTGGATACCGAATTCGAACGCATCAGCCAGGGCAATACATCCGACGGTGACTTGAGCGAAGACACGCACCACTCGGCTCTGATAATAGAGGCCGGGCTGGTGCTCGCCGGTGCACCGGAGGCTGCTGTGATCGTGGAGGCGGCGGTCCTGGTCGCCGAGTGCCTGGGTCTGTGACCTTCAATACGCAGTGAAGCCAGAGGAGTCAGCGTTTCTGCGAGACCCGGCCGGGCCGGGCTGCCGGCCTTGAGGGTGAGCTGTTACACCACTCACCGCGACTCGAGCAGTAGGGTCGGTACGCGTTCTCCTGGCGACATGCCGGTCGGCTGGCCGACCCCTTCCAACCGGGACGACGGCGAGCAGCTCGACGTCCCGAGAGGAGCCGGTGGAGTGTTGCGAACAGGTCGGTTCCTGTTTCTCCGGTTACTGATGCTCATGGAGGGGCAAGCCGAGTCTCTGAGGCGGTAAGGGAGGCGTCGCAAGCAGGGAGGGCCGTGTTGGAGCTGCCAAAGCCTCCGTGGCACCGCCGGTTCTGGTTGGTCGCCTTGGCCGCCAACGTGGTGTTTGCGGCGGTGCTGGTAGCGGCTGTGGTCGCGCTGTGGCCGCGCGCGGCGCAGCGGCCGGGCGGTCCGGCGACGGCGGTGGGTGAGGGGCCACTGGCCGAGGAGGTCGTGCCCGAAGCCACCGAACCGGAGACAGCCCTGCTGACGTCGACCACGGCCCGGCTGGAACGGGGTGTCCTGTGGCTCAGGCGGGGCAGCGACGGGCATGTGGGAGAGCTGTTCGACGCGCCCGGCAGCTGGCGCATCAGCTGGTCGTTCAGCTGCCAGAAATTTGCGAAGTACGGTGGCGGCAACTTCAAGCTCTCCGGCGATGGTGACTTCCAGGATGTTTCGCTGCAGCGGTTTGGCGTCAGGGGCGGCGGCACACTGAAGGTCACCGGTGGCGGTCGTGGCCGCCTGGTCATCGAGTCGGTATGTGACCGATGGGCGGTCAAGGCGGCCGCAGGCTAATTAGAACGTCGAGATCGTGGCGTGCGGCCGGTGGATCCGGCGTGCCAAGCTCTCCACCGGGCATGGCGACAACCAGGATGACGCCCGACTGCTCACCCCCCGCACCGAGCCGGCACGGGTGCGGGACGCAGGTTCGGCAATTGCCGGTTACGGATAGCAGGGCATCGAAGGGACCCCGATGCCGCTCGCATCCTCCAGAGCACTGGGACGTCCGGCCAGGCGACGAGCAGGCCGTCGAGCAGGTTGAGGAGTGGTTCCTCGAGTACCAGCGCACCCACGACCGTGAGCTGCGCGAGCGGATCATCCTCGCCTACCTTGGTCTGGCCGACCGGCTGGCCCTGCCCGACCTGCTCGACGGCCTCAGCGACCTGGAGCGCCGGGCGGTCGTGCTGCGGTTCTTCAACGGCCTGAAGCAGAAGCAGATCGGCGCCGAGCTCGGCTACACCCAGATGCACGTCTCACGCGTCCTGCATCGCGCCCTGCGCCGGATGCGCGAACAGCTCCCGCCGTGAGCCTCGGTTCCCTTCGCCTGCCCAGATGCCCTTCGACCGCTCTCCAGCGGTGCATATCCCGCTACCGTCGTGCGAGCCGGAGAGCAGGCTCAGCACCGGCAGGCAGATCGGGGCCGTCCCACCGGCCACGCTGATCCGCTGGGCGGAGCAGGTGATCACCGAGCAGACAGCCTGACCACACCAGCACACCGGGCCTCCGTTGGCTCACCGGTGGCTGGTCGAGGTGGGTTGGTTGCGCCATCGGTGCCAGAGGGTGGCGTAGGGGCCGCCGGCGGCGACCAGGTCGTCGTGGGTGCCGAGCTCGGTGATGCGGCCGTCCTCGACCACGGCGACCCGGTCGGCGTCGTGGGCGGTGTGGAGGCGGTGGGCGATGGCGACCACGGTGCGGCCGGCGAGCACCGCCGACAGGGAGCGCTCGAGGTGGCGGGCGGCGCGGGGGTCGAGCAGCGAGGTGGCTTCGTCGAGCACCAGCGTGTGCGGGTCG
This sequence comes from Actinomycetes bacterium, assembly GCA_035490035.1. Classification (GTDB taxonomy): domain Bacteria; phylum Actinomycetota; class CALGFH01; order CALGFH01; family CALGFH01; genus CALGFH01. Next base: position 5,649 of record DATHIG010000646.1, on the reverse strand, counting down.
GCGAGAACCAGGCGGGCGACCGCGACCTGCTGGGCCTGGGCCGACGACAGCGGGTGACCGCCGGCGCCGACCTTGGTGTCCAGCCCGTTGGGCAGCGCATCGACCCAGACGGTGGCGTCGACGGCCTCCAGGGCGGCGCGCATGGCCGCCTCGTCGCCGCCGGGGCGGGCCAGGGCCAGGTTGTCGCGGAGGGTGCCGGCGAAGACATGGTGCTCCTGGGTGACCAGGACGACATGGCCCCGCAGCTGGTCGACGGGCAGCTCGACCAGGCCGACCCCGCCAACGGTCACCGAGCCGGCCCGGGGTGCGTTGACGCCGGCCAGGAGCCGGCCGAGGGTCGACTTGCCGGCGCCGCTGGGGCCGACCATCGCCAGCCGCTCCCCCGGGCGCAGGTCGAGGTCGACCCCGTGGAGCACGTCGCGCCCGTGGTGGTAGGCGAAGCGGACGTCGCGGGCGACGAGCCGCTCGTCGGTCGGCCGGCGGCCGCTGGCCTGGCGGTCCGCGGGGACGTGGGTGACGCCGAGCAGGCGGGCGAAGGAGGTCGCGCCGACCTGGAGGTGGTCGAGCCAGTTCAGGATCTGGTCGAGCGGGTCGACGAGCTGGCGCATGTAGAGGGCAACGGCGGTGACCTCGCCCAGGGTGGCCAGCCCGCGGATGTGCAGCAGGCCGCCGACCAGGACGGCGGTGGTCACCGGCAGCACGTAGGCGGTCTCGACCGCCGGGAACCACACGGTGCGCAGGAACAGCGTGTACCGCTCGGCCCGATACTGCTCGCGGATGTCGTCGTCGGTGCGACGGATCCGCCGCTGCTGCAGGCGCAGCGCGTCGATGGTGCGGCCGCCCTCGACCGTCTCGGCGATGCCCCCGGTGAGCCGCGACCACGCCGCCAGCTCGCGCAGGTAGCCGGCCGGGGCGCGCCGCAGGTACCAGCGCGTCGACGCCCACAGCAACGGCACCACGACCAGGCATGACGGCAGCGTGACCCACGGCGCGACCGCGGCCGCCGCGGCCGCTGTGAGCGCCACCGTCACCACCGCGATGAGCGTCTCCGGGACGGCGAAGCGCACCACCTCGGCGACCTCGTCGACGTCGCGGGTGGAGCGGGTGAGCAGGTCGCCGGTGCCGGCCTGCTCGACCCTGCCGAGCGGCAGGGCGAGCACGTCGTCCATGAACTGCTCGCGCAGCTCGGCCAGCACCCGCTCGCCGAGGACATAGGAGGCCAGGCGGGCGACCCGCACCAGCACGACCTGGGCGACCAGCGCGGCCAGGACGGCCAGCGCGACCCGGTCGACCTGCCCGGCGGTCGTGCCGCCACGGACCGAGTCGACCAGGACGCCGAGCAGCGCCGGGCCGGCCAGCCCCGCCAGCGCGGCCGCGGCGTGCAGGCCGACCGCCAGCGCCAGCGCGCCGCGGTGGCGGCGCGCGATCGCCCGGGCGCGGGTGCGGACCTGCGCCGAGGTGGCGACGGGCAGCCCGCTCACGGCCTCTCCCCCCTGGTGACCACCGCGCGGTAGCGCGGCTCGGTGTCCAGCAGGTCGCGGTGGGTGCCCTCGGCGACGACGCGGCCGTCGACCACCAGCGCGACCGTGTCGGCGCGGTCCAGCAGCAGCGGGCTGGTGGTGCAGACGACGGTGGCGCGGTCGCGCCGGGCCTGCACCAGCAGATCGGCGATGCGCGCCTCGGTGTGGGCGTCGACGGCGCTGGTCGGCTCGACCAGCACCAGGATCTCCGGGTCGGCGACCAGGGCGCGGGCCAGCACCAGCCGCTGCCGCTGCCCGCCCGAGAACGACCGGCCGCGCTCCTCGACCTCGGTGGCGAGCCCGTCCGGCAGCGCCTCCAGGACATCGGTGGCGGCGGCCGCGTTGACCGCGGCCAGCACCTGGTCGGGGGGCGCCGAGCCGGTCGGGTCGAGCTCGTCGGCGAGGCGCCCGGTGAACAGTCGCGGGTCGTGCTCGCTGACCAGCACCCGGCCGCGAACGACCTCCAGCGGCAGGTCGCGCAAGGCGACGCCGCCGAGGGTCACCCCGTCGCCGTCCGCGAACCGGCCGAGCCGGTCGGCGATCGTGGTGGCCTGCTCGGGGACGCCGGCCACGACCGCGGTGAGCTCGCCGGGCCGCACGACCAGGCCGCTGCCGCCGTCGACCAGCGCCGACCCGGGCGGCGGCTCTCCCGCCATCGTCCCTGCGGCGAGCTCGGGCTCCAGCGAAAGGACGTGGACGGTCCTGCGCGCCGCGACCAGGGCACGGGTGAGCTTGTCGGCGGCCTCGGTCACCGTGCGCACCGGCATGAGCAGAAACGCCGCGTAGCCGTAGAAGGCGACCAGCTCGCCGAGGCTGATCTGGCCGGCCAGGGCAAGCCGCGCGCCCAGCCAGGTGACCGCGACCACCAGCACACCCGGCAGGGCGACCTCGGCGGCGTCCAGCAGCGACTGCACCCGGGCGGCGGCAACGCCCGCATAGCGGACCTCCTGCGAGGCGGCGGCGTAGCGACGGGAGAACTCCTCCTCGCCGCCGATGCCCCGCAGCACCCGCAGGCCGCTCACGGTGTCGGCGCCGACCGTTGTCAGCGCCCCGACCAGCTCGCGGTGCCGTGCCCGCCTGGCGTGCAGGGGTCGCAGCAGCGGGCCCAGCGCCGCCGACAGCAGTGGGACCCCGGCCACGACCACCAGCCCGAGCGTCGGCGAGGTGCGCAGGGTGAGCACGGCGACGACAACGAAGGAGACCATCGCGCCCCCCAGCCGTGCGGTGATGTCCATGGCGGAGCCGATGCGTTCGGCGTCGTGGGAGCCGACAGCGGCGACCTCGCCGGTGGCGACCCGCCGGGGCAACGACCCGCCGAGCCGCACGGCGTGGCGGACGAGCAGCTGCTGCACCCGGTAGGCAGCCGTCAGCCAGCTGGTCACCGCGACCCGGTGCCGCAGGATCCCGGCGACCGAGCCGGCGAGCCCGGCGGCGAGGATCAGCCCCGACCAGCGCAGCAGCGCTCCGGTGTCACCATCGGCCACGCCGAGGTCGATCGCCCGGCCGACAAGGGCCGGCACGACCGCAAGCATCGCCATCCAGACCACGCCGTACGCGACGCCGGCAGCGAGCATGCCCGGCTGCCCGCGCGCGACCCACAGCAGGAAGCGGGTCGGCGAGCGCAGGTCTGGCGTGCCGGGGTCGCCCAGCGGAAGCTCGCGCATGGCCGATCGACCGTACCGGCATGCCCCACTCGAGGAAACCGAATTCCGAGTCGAGCCGGTCGCGCCGGCCGCGCGGTGGGCAGCTTGCCTCCGCCCACCGCCCGACGCAAAGCGTGGAGCCGGGCGGGCCCGGCTCCACGGAGGCTTGGGAGGCTCAGCAGGCGTTGACGGCCAGGCGCTCCTGGATCCGCTGCACGGCGCCGCCGGAGACGGTCAGCCTGTAGTAGTAGACGCCTTCCTGGCGGGCGTTGGCGGCCAGCTTGGTGAGCAGCGCGGCCCGGTCGGTGCTCGGATCGCCGCAGCTGTCCCGCAGCTGCACCCGCAGGTTGGCGGCCAGGGGCAGGGTCCGCAGGCGAGGGTTCTGGTTGCGGACGTAGGTGGAGAGGTAGCGGGCCTGGTCGCGGGACTGGCCGTCGGCGATGGCCGCTTTGACGGCCGCGTCGTCGTGGAACACCTGGACGACGTCGACCACGATGCTGTTGCGGCCCTCGTCGACCTGGCGGATGTAGGCGTCGTGGGGGCCGTCGGGCAGGACCGGGGTGGCGACGTCGGTCACGCCGGGACCGGGCTCGGTGTTCTGCTCGGGCTTGGTGATCTGGTCAACGCCCTGATCGGCCGGCTGGTCGGGAGTGACCACGCCGGGAGTGACCGGGTCGGGAGTGTCGACGGCCACGGAGGGCTGGCGGGTCAGGGGCCGGTTGGCCAGGGCCACGCTGGTGCCGACCGCGGCCGCCACCAGCAGCAGCGAGGTCGCGACCAGCAGGAGCAGCGGGCGGCGGGAGCGCCGGGCTGCGGGCGAGGACGTCGAGGCGGCGGGGGTCCTATCGAGAGTCGGTGCCGACATGGCTGCTCCTCTGCTCGTGCGCTGCCTGTGGGCAGGGCTGTTGGCGTTACAGTGCGCCGCCACGGTCACGAAGCGGCGACGTGCTCGGTACGCTCCGCTCTCGGAGTTGTCACCGTTCGGCCACATCGACCGAGCCGCTGGTGGCGCGGCTCAGCCGAGCGAGCGGGCGGCGGCGGCGATCAGCCGCTGCAGCCGCAGGCCCCGGTTGACGTCAAGGGCCGGGGCAACGCCGCTGGTCACGGCCGCCGCGAACTCCCGGCGGAGCGTCGCCGCCGCCTCCGACAGCTCGGCCAGGGCCGACCGCTGGTCCGGCGGCCGGCGGAAGGCCAGCGCGCCAGCCGGCCCGTAGAGCACGCATTCGAAGACTGGCTCCGGGAGCGGCAGCGAGATCGACATCGAGATCGCGCTGACCGCGCCGCCGGCGTGCCGGCAGGTCAGCGACACCCACCGCAGCGGGTCGCCCCGGGCCGACAGCTCCTCGATCGGCCCGATGGCCGCCTCCAGCAGGTCGAACAGGTGTGGGCCGACATCGAGCAGCACCCCGTGCCGGCGCCGCCACGGGGTCGCAAACGAGCTGCCGGACTGCAGCGCCCCCGACAGCGACGCGCAGCGCGCCCCGACCGTCTCGAACCCCTCGGACCTGGCCAGGAACTCTCGCCCCCGTGGCGAATACCGGTTGGTGAGCACCATCTGGGAGACGACTCCGGCCTCGGAGACCACCCTGGCCAGGTCCTCGGCCGCGGCGACGGTGAGGGCGACCGGCTTGTCGAGCAGGAGATGCTTGCCGGCCCTGGCCGCCGCCGACGCCAGCTCGGCCTGCACGTCGGGAGGTACCGCGAAGGCGACCGCCTGGCAGCAGTCCCAGAGCTCCTCCAGGCTCCCGACCGCCCTGGTCCCATGTGCCTGTGCCAACGCCCGCGCCGCCTCGGGCCGCCTGGCCCACACCCCCGCCAACGTGGTCTCCGGCCCGCCGGCCAGCATCGGCGCATGCAGCATCGCCGCCCACGGTCCAGCCCCCACCAGTCCAACCGCGATCGCGCTCACCACCACCAACCTTCCAGCTCGACCATGCTCCACCCACAATCTCTCACGGACGCCCCTCCTGATACGCTCACCACCAGCACCGTTCCACGCGGGTGTAGCTCAATGGCAGAGCTCGAGCCTTCCAAGCTCGTGACGCGGGTTCGATTCCCGTCACCCGCTCCACCATCCTCCCAGGTTGGCCGGCCTTTCGGTCATAAGCCGGATGGGAACCCGACCGGCCCCGTGAGCGTCGAAACGGCAGGCGACGAGGACGGGCCAGTCGAAGGGCACGCGCATGAAGAGACTGCTGCTGGCGACCATTCCCCTCCTGCTGGTGTCGGCGTGCGCTGAGCGCGACCCGGACGCCGGCGCGCCGCGCCAGGCCGCCCAGCGCCCGGAGCAGCGCTATGAGACGACCGCCACGGTGCTTGAGAGCCGAGACCACGGCCCCGAGCTGTGCCTCGGCGTCGTTGCGAACTCGTTGCCACCGCAGTGTCGCGGCCTGCCGATCCCCAACTGGCGCTGGGACCAGGTCGATGGCCAGGAGTCGCACGGAGGCGCCACCTGGGGTGAATACCACCTGGTGGGGACCTACGAC